>JBDTZT010000723.1:0-2752 GCA_040005005.1 Actinomycetota bacterium | reverse complement strand
CTGGTGGATAATTTTGATAACAAAGATGCCTGCGGTTAAAATTATTCATTGAAACTAAACCAATTAACGGAAACGCGGAGATTCCGATGCTTCACCAGCCTATCATCGGGCTTTGTAATGTGTCGGATTAACAAAAAGGTATAACTTCGGTTATACTTTTGAATTGTATGAAAACAGCAATTTCAATTCCGAATAATATCTTCGAGCAGGCGGAAAGTTTGGCGCGAAAACTGAAAATTTCGCGGAGTGAGCTTTTTACCGAAGCGGTTAAAGTTTATCTAAAGGAAAATCACATCGAAGATGTCACAGCGAAACTCGATGAAGTTTACGGAAACGCAGATTTAAATTTAGATGAAAGTTTGCTTAACGCGCAAACGGCTGTTTTGCCGAAAGAAAAATGGTAATCGGACGCGGCGAAATATGGTGGGCTCATCTGCCCGAACCAATCGGTTCAAGTCCGGGCTTTCGCCGTCCGGTTCTGGTTGTGCAATCGGATGCGTTTAATCAAAGCAAAATTCAAACGGTCGTTGCCATCGTCATTACCAAAAATCTCGAATTAGCCAGAGCTCCGGGAAATGTGGCGGTGACAGCGCGAGTCAGTCGTTTACCGGTTGATTCGGTCGTCAACGTTTCGCAGGTGATTACGATTGATAAAGCCATGCTGACGGAATTTGTTTCGACTTTGCCGAACAAAAAAATGGAAAAGATTGAAGAAGGTTTGCGCCTTGTTTTGAGTTTGTAAAATGGAAGCGATAATTTTTGTCGGAATTCAAGGCGCGGGAAAATCAACGTTTTTCAAGGAAAAGTTTTTGACACGCACATTCGCATCAATCTCGATATGTTGCGAACGAAAAATAGAGAGAAGTTGATAAACGAATTGCCGATGCGCGACGAATTTAGCGAGTTTATTAGGGGTTTGTTAATTTAATTACAATAATGAATTATGCAACAAATAGAAATCCGCTTAACGCAGAAGGTAAATTTTGGATTGATCGAGATGTTTGTCTTAATTGCGAAGTTTGTATAGAAGAAGCACCAAATAACATAAAAGTAGATTTACAAATAACAGGTGCGAGTTACGTTTTTAAACAACCAGAAAATGAAACTGAAATACAACAATTAAGAAATGCAATCTCTGTTTGTTGTGTTGAAGCAATAATTGAAGATTAGTTTTACGAAATGAAATTATCACCGACTGAAATTTTTAACAACAAAAATATCTTTTTTATCGGCGGCACGGGCTTTGTCGGGAAGGTTACGCTTTCGATGCTGCTCAATAATTTTCCGAATATCGGAAAAGTTTATGCGACCGTGCGGGCGCGGGATGCGCGCGAATCGGAGATTCGTTTTTGGACGAGCATTGTCACATCGCCGACGTTTGACCCGCTGCGCGAAAAATACGGCGATGGGTTTGAAGATTTTATTCGCGCGAAAGTCGTGCCCGTCAACGGCGATGTCGGCAACGAATTTCTTGGTATGGACGAGACGCAAGCGCGAGCGATCATGGCGGACACTGATATTATCATCAACGGCGCGGGAAATGTGACGTTTAATCCGCCGCTTGAATCGGCTTTGCGGACAAATGTCGTCGGCTCGAATAATATTTTGAAATTGGCGCGAATGATGCGGCGTCCGGCGCTCGTTCACGTTTCGACTTGTTTTGTGGCGGGAAAACGAAGCGGGACGATTTGGGAAAACGAAAAGGTCGTCGGCTATTTTCCGCGTAAAAATGAACTCGTCGGCACAACTTTTGATGTCAATAAGGAAATCGAAGATTGCGCCCGTTTGAGCGAGCAAGCCAGACAAGAATCGGACGACGCGGTGCAAATCGCGAAATTCAGGGAACTGGCACGCTCACGCTTTGAAGAGGAAGGACGCGACCCCGACGATGAATCGGAACTGAAATCGGCGATTTTCCGCGAGCGCAAAATGTGGATTCGCGAACGCACGACGGAACTCGGCGCGGCGCGTGCCGAATATTGGGGTTGGACGAATATTTACACTTATTCAAAATCGCTCGCCGAGCAGATAATTGCGCAGCAAGACGATATTGTAAAAATTCTCATCCGTCCTTCGATCGTCGAATCTGCCAATCAATATCCGTTTGCGGGTTGGAACGAAGGTTTTACGACGACCGCGCCGCTGATTCTGATCGCGCTGCGCGGTCAGCCGATAATTCCCGTCAACGAAAAATTGGTTTTGGACGTTATTCCGGTTGATATGGTCGCGGGCGCGATTCTTGGCGCGGCGATGAGCGTCCTGGTTGACGACAAACCGCCGCTCGTTTTTCAGGCTTCGTCGGGCGATTCGAACCCGAACGATATGAAGCGCATTGTCGGGCTCGTCGGACTTTACAAACGCGATTATTTCAAGGAAAAAGAGACGGGCAACAAACTCGTCAACCGCGTCGCGGCAATGATCGAAACCGCGCCCGTGACGCAAAAAACTTACGACCGATTTTCCGCGCCAATGCTCAATAAAATTGCCAATACCGCCAATAATTTGCTTGACAAAGCGGCGCCGACCTGGGCGGGCGGAAGGCTTTCAAATATCGTTTCGGATTTGAAAAAATCGGTCGAAAATTTTGAGCAGACGACGCAGGAAACGATTGATGCTTTTGCGATGTTCAAGCCGTTTATGATCGATAATGCCTACGAATATCGCTCGGATAATCTCCGCGCGCTGATGTCGCTTGTCAAAAAGAGCGAACAGGATTTGCTGCCGTGGTATCCCGAACGTCTTGATTGGTATG
>JBDTZT010000722.1:0-2753 GCA_040005005.1 Actinomycetota bacterium | reverse complement strand
TATCGCGCTCTGTCTGGCGATTCAAATGGGCGCGAAACGGATCGGGTTGATCGGGGTTGATTTTACCGACCATCATTTTTTTGCGAAGACGGGAAAGCATCCGCTGGCGCCGCAGTTTGATTCGATTAACGAGCAATACTGCCGTCTGGCAGAATCGGCAAAATCTCTCGGCATCAAGATTTTCAATCTTAGTAAGATCAGCCGTTTGACAGCTTTCCCGAAAATTTCCGTGGATGAATTTGAAAATTTCCAACAACCGGATTTCAAAACTACGGAAAAAGCCGGAGCACTCAAAATTGTTTCTTACGCCACGACGCCGGTCGCGGGAGTTCCGGCGATTTTGGCGCGTTGTATCAATACGCAAACCGAACATTCGGCGCGCTGCGTTTGGGCGACAAACAGTTACGGCAACGGCGTCGAATTTGCGGGCGATGTCGAGTGGCAAAATCAGCCGCAATATGCCGAACATTTGTTATCGGAAGCCGATTTGATAATTGTTCATAACGGCAAAATTGCGCCCGAACACGAAAATTTGCTGAGCGATCAAGCCCTGCTCACAATGGCACATAATTATTTGTGGAATGTTGACGAAAGGTTTGTCAAACAAGGTTTCGCGGGCGTGGTCGTCGGTCAATATCAGGCAGCTTTAGATGAATTTGAAAATTGGTCGGTGGTGCCGAATCCGATTCCGTTTTGGGAAAGAGAATACCGGCCGGAAAACAAAGCTGAGAAAATAACAATTTGCTACACGCCTTCGGGCAAACACGAAAAATATCCGCTCGAGCACCGGCTTTACTGGCATTCAAAAGGCTATCAAACGACCGTTCGGATTTTGGAGAAATTGGCAAAACAATTTCCGATAAAACTTGAAGTTATAAGAGATCGACAAATTTCACACTCCGAATCTTTGGCCATGAAAGGCCGTTCACACATTGTCATTGACGAATGCGTGACGGGAAGTTATCACCGCAACAGTCTTGAAGGTCTGGCGTGCGGAGCGGTCGTTATCAACGGTTTGGGGATTTTGCCGAAGGTAGTTGATGTTTTGCGTTTCTGCGCGGGCGCGGGCACGGAAATACCTTTTATTTCGGCGACGCTCGAAAATCTCGAAGAAGTTTTGACGAAATTGATCCGAAGCGGTCACGAAAATTTAATCCGAAACGGAGCAAATAATCGGGCATGGCTCGAAAATTATTGGAATTTTTCGCGGCAATGGCAAAAATTTTGGATTCCCGCAACTGAGAAATCTTTCAAAAAAATCAATCGATATTTTTGCCCGGCAAGTACAGAAAGTAAAAAATCAAATGATATTTTGTCAAAGGAGGTTGTCGTAAATCATCAGATGAAAGTATTAAAGGATGGTGTCAGCGTAGTAATCCCACACGGTGGTAAATATAGATTGCCGCATTTGCGGGCGTGTTTGGCAAACTTACGACAATGCCGGCAAGTCGGTGAAATTATCGTCGTGGAAATGGACGAAAGTCCGTTGGCCGTTGAGCTTGCCCGAAGATGGGCGGACAAATACGTTTTTATTCGCCGCACCGATTTGTTTGAAAGGGCGCGCACTTTAAATATCGGCAGCGCCTTTGCCGAATGTGAATTCGTCTTATGGTTGGATAATGATTTGCTTATTCCGAACGATTTCATCAGTCGCGCCGTCATCGAGCTTTGTCAAAGAAATCTCGATTTCCTGAAACCATATACGGAAGTCAAATATCTTTCACTGGCCGACAGCGAAAATGTGATGCAGGGCATTCTCAATCCTGACCAATGCCGGCCGGCGAATATTTATTCCAGCACGACCACTGACGGCGGTGCCGGGCTGATTCGTCGGGAGTTTTTACAAAGTTATGGCGGAATTCCGGCCGGTTTTCACGGTTGGGGCGGCGAAGATAACGGATGGGTGCATAAAGTTTCCTTGCTCGGAAAAGGCGGGCGAACAGAATCCGGCGACCAAAAGATTTTTCACCTTTATCATGCCTTATCGGGCGGTAACGGCGGCAATGCCCATTTGAATGCCAATCCTCATTACCAGACGAATCTATCACTTTTGGGGAAAATCAAAGCGACCGGAAATCCCCGCCGGTTTTTGGAAGATTTTCCGCCGACAGCGAAAAATCTCTGGGAAGATTCGCGGCCAATCTACTTTATCGGCGACGAAAATTTGTCCATCGGAACGGCGCGTGAACTGTTCGATTTATTTGGAGCCCAAGTAGAATTAATTTCACCTGAGAATTTGAATAATTGTAAAAACCCGTCCTCAAACGCAATCGTATTTTTTGATTGCCAGGCGGCTTTCGATTTTCTCTCGGATGAATCTTTCGCGCTATTTGGCGATAAAACACTGATTGTTGCAAATAAAAATTGCGCGTTCACAGCGGTCGAAGAAGCAAAATTACGCAACTGTTTCGGCGTTTTGGCGATTGATGAAACAATTGCCGGCAAGTTACGCCACAGAAATATTAACCATTGGCTTTGGAATAGCGAAAACCACGAAGAATTGGATTTCCGGAGTTTAGCCCTCGCTCTTGCACAGCCGCTCTCAATCTTGTTGAATAATCAAACTGATTCAGTAACATTGAAAAAAACTGTGAACGCCAGGCAATCAGATGTCTCTGATTTACCTGTTTGGTTTTACTGGGAAGGTGCACGACCGGAATGGATTGAGGCTTGTCATCGAACAATTGTTGCCAAAGCTCGAAATGTACGTTTTTTAACACCCAAAACTTTCTCCGAGCTATGGACGGAAGACC
>JBDTZT010000091.1:0-9216 GCA_040005005.1 Actinomycetota bacterium | reverse complement strand
CTCGTCACTTCGACCGTCACGGTTCCCGTCTGGGGGAAACTCTCGGATTTATACGGTCGCCGGCTGCTTTATCAACTCGGAATTGCCGTTTTTTTGATCGGCACTTTGCTTTCGGGATTATCGGCGACGATGACGCAGTTGATAATTTTCCGCGCCATTCAAGGACTTGGCGCCGGCGCTCTCGTGCCGCTCGGAATGACGATCATCGGCGATATTTTCACGCTCGAAGAACGCGCTAAAATGCAGGCTTATTTTGCCGGCGTTTGGGGGCTTTCGAGCGTCATTGGACCGCTCGTCGGCGGTTTTATTACCGATCAGATTTCGTGGCGCTGGGTTTTCTTTATCAATTTGCCGGTTGGAGTGGTGGCCGCAATCATTATCGGGTTGGCGTTGAAAGAGCCGAAACTGACCGAAAAACCGAAAGTTGATTACGCCGGTGCAGGACTTTTGATGATTGCCATCAGCCTTTTAATGCTGGCTTTGGTCGAAGGCGGCGCGTCTTTGGCAACACTTTTAACGCTTGAAAATATTTTGCTGATCTGCGGCGCGATAATTTTATTGCTGATTTTCTTTTTGGTCGAAAAACGTGCCAAAGATCCGATAATTCCATTCGATCTTTTCAAAAATCGGACAGTTTCAGTTGCCGTCAGTGCAGGGTTTCTGGGCGGCGTGGCGATGTTCGGCGCGATTTCCTTTATTCCGCTTTTTGCCCAGGGCGCGTTAGGTTCAAGCGCGACTGAAGCGGGTTCGCTTTTAACGCCGTTAATGCTCAGTTGGGTTTCGATGTCGGTTATCGGCGGACGTTTAATGCTCAAAGTCGGCTACCGGAACATTACAATAATTGGTTTTATCGTGTTATCAATCGGGTTCGTGTTTCTTGCAATGTTTCAGAGAGAAACGCCGCGCTACTGGCTTTATTTCGATTTGGTTTTAATCGGTGCGGGTTTAGGATTGACGATGCTGACGCTTTTGATCGCCGTTCAGCAAGCGGTTGACCGCTCGAAACTCGGTATTGCAACTTCGCTGAATCAATTTTCCCGCGCTATCGGCGGCGCGTTTGGCGTGGCAATTATGGGAGCGTTTTTGACGGCCGGTTTGGCAACTCAATTAAATGCGGTCGCCGACAGCGGGAATTCAAATCTAAATGTGGAACAAGCCAAAGCCTTTGCCGAAAATCCGAACGCCTTGGTTGATCCGACCGCAAAATCGAAAATTTCGCCGGAAACTCTCGAAGTTTTGCAGCAAGCGATGGCAAATTCAATTCACCGCGTCTTTTGGGTCGGCGCGATTCTTTCGGTGTTGGCTTTTGGGGTATCATTTTTGCTTCCTATTCAAACCAAAAAGAAAGATGCTGAATCAATTCATCTCTCAACCGATTGCGGCGAACGAATGTTGATGGCGGAACAAACGACTATCAATCAACGCAATCAGCCGGAAGCATAAAATTTATATCAAATTTCAGTTTAACTCTTGGACACGACCTACTGAAACGCCAATTTTTGCTCGATTACTAATTTTATATAAGTTTATGTTTTTTAAGGTTTTTAACCGCCGAAATGAATTATCATTGACTTGGATAACCACGCCTAAATTCAAATTAAACCGGGAGGAACCAATGAATCGTTCTACAATTTGCAAATCCGCCGTGGGATTCGCGCAATGCGCGCACCACAAATCATTTTTTTGTTTGATCGGACGTCCGCTTCGCGCCACGCTTAAAGCATTTGCCGGATTGATGGTCTGGTCGATTTTTATTTTTTCTGGACAGAGCTTTGCCCAGAATAGTCTGCTCGATCCGAGTTTTGACGGCGACGGCAAGGTGTTTACTCAGTTTTTACCGACAAATAACGTGGCAACCAACGCCGTTCTGCAGCCGGACGGCAAGATTATCGTGGTTGGTTCGGGCTCGGTCGGTCCGACATCTCCGCAAACGAAACAGGCTGCCATCATCCGCTATAACCCGAACGGCTCGCTCGATACGACTTTTGACAGTGACGGCAAAGTGACGGTTGTTATTAGTTCGTCCTCTACGAGCGAGATCAAGGCGGCGGCGCTGCAGCCGGACGGCAAACTCGTCGCGGTTGGCATTGTCGGCAGTGGCTTTCCCGTGAGCGGATTTATTATGCGACTCAACCCGGACGGCTCGCTTGATCCGACTTTCGACGGCGACGGGAAACTGATAGTGAACTTCTCAAGCTCCACCGAACCTTCGGACATGGCGCTCCAGCCGGATGGCAAAATCCTGCTTGCCGGAAGATCGGGCAGCAATACTCCAGGCTTTCTGATCGCCCGGTTTAATCCTGACGGCTCGTTAGATACGGGTTTCGGGACGAACAGCGGTTATACGCTCACGACTTTCTCATCCGGCTCTTCTTTTTTCAATAAAATCGCGTTGCTGGCGGACGGGAAAATCGCCATGACCGGCAAATCTCAGCAATACTTGACCGTCCGTTATACCGCGAACGGTCTGCTCGATTTGACATTCGGTAACGGCGGCATCGTTAACATTTATGGCGGCAACGCCATCCTCCAGCAGCCGGACGACGGTAAACTCGTCATCGTCAATAATTCCCAGTTCGACTTTGCCGCTAATCTCTGGCGTTTAAATTATGACGGCACGCTGGATTCGACCTTCGGCTCCGGCGGCTTCCGCCAAATCTATTTTACCGGCGAAAGAGTAGAGCTGGAGCCGGATTACGATGTCGCGTTAGACACGGACGGAAAAATTGTGGTCGGCGGCTCGATTCGCTTTAAGACCACGCCGGATCATTTGGCGGTTGCCCCGGACCGTGAGTTTGTCGTGAGGCGGCTCAACCGCGACGGCTCGGACGATCTTTATTTCGGCTTTCGAGGATTTGTGGCGACCGAAATGTCGGGGATCGATTCGGGCACCGGACTGCTCATCCAGCCCGACGGAAAAATTGTTCTGGCGGGCGACAGCGCCGCCGGTTTTAGCGTCGCCCGTTATATTCCGGGCACCGCCAACCACCCTTGCCGCCCGGTCGGCGATTTTAACGGCGACGGTAAAAGCGACCTCGCATATGTCACCGGTAACGCCAATTGGAATTATCGATCAAGTCTGAACGGCAGCCTAATTTCCACTTCAATTGGTAACGGCTCGGACACAATCGTGCCGGGGGATTATAACGGCGACTGTTACGCCGATTATGCGATTTACCGCAGCGACGGCAGTTGGGACATACGGAGTTCCGCCGATGATACTAACTCGTATCAATACCAACTCGGCGGTCAGGCGGGCGACATTCCCGTGCCGGCTGATTACGACGGCGACGATTGGGCCGATCCGGCAGTTTACCGCAACGGAACGTGGCTTATTAAGCAGACACGCGCCGGAGATCTGACCGTGCAGTTCGGAATATCCGGCGACATTCCCGTCCCGGCTGATTATGACGGCGACGGCAAGGATGACGCCGCCGTTTATCGTCCTTCGAACGGAACTTGGTATCTTTTGCAGAGCAGACTCGGAGTCGGCATCGTGCGGTTCGGTCTGGCGGAAGATAAGCCGGTGGTCGGCGATTATGACGGCGACGGTAAATCGGACATTGCCCTGTATCGTCCCTCAGAGGGAATCTGGTATCTGCTGCAAAGCACTCTCGGGTTTGGTGCCGTGCGCTGGGGAATCGCGACCGATAAACCCGTCCCTGCAGATTACGACGGCGACGGGCGCACGGACATTGCCGTCTATCGCAACGGCGACTGGTATCTGCTGCAAAGCACTTCCGGTTATCAGCTTAGAAATTTCGGCGGCGCCGCCGATAGACCGATCCAGAACGCTTATATTCCTTAGGTTTGGAATAATGTTCAAGTAAATGCGGAAGAAATTTCACGCGGAGAACGCGCAAATTACAGCCAGGAAAACAAAAGAACTTAGCGTGTTTTGCGCTTTCCGCGTGAAATTTTTGTCCGCCAAACTTCTATTTGAAGCAAGTTATTCAAATTTAATAAAGAAACAAAAACGTTGATATCAATTGCCAAAAGCAACAGTGACTTCGACAATACACTTTAAGGGTTTTTATATCCGGTCATCTATTGTGTATGGCAACATATCTTTTAATTTGCCTCAAAAAGTCTCGTTTTCGCCGAAAAAATAATATTTCAAAACACAGATAAGGACAATACCCAAATTTCTTACGATTTTCCTTCAAACCCGATAAGACTTGAAATTTTAGCAGCTGAGTTTTTTATCATCTCGACGATTTTCGTCAAATGCGCTTCGTCGAGCCGAATAATCGTGTCGGATGTGCCGAGCGCGGCGATGATTTTCCCCTGCGAATCGAAAATCGGTGCGGAAACACAACGCACACCGGAACTGTTTTCTTCGTTATCAATCGCAAAGCCGTAGGTTTTAACTTTTTCGAGTTCCTTTAGGAATTTTTTCGCGGTCGTAATTGTTTTCGGCGTTTTTTTCTCCATTCCGCGAATTTCCAAAATAGCCGAAACTTCGCTTTCGGTCATTTGCGAAACCAAAACTTTGCCGATGGCGGTTGAATGAATCGGAAGCCGATGCCCGATCCAAATATCCATCTTGATAAAACTGTTCTGATTCTCGACCTTTTCAACATAAACGGCACGTCCGTTGTCCAACACGGCGAGATGCGTCGAAAGATTTGTCCGTTTGACAAAACTTTCCATTATCGGTTTAGCAACTTCCCGAACATCCAAATGGGTCGCGGATTCCCGTGTCAAGCCCATCAATTTTAATCCGAGACGATATTTTCCCGAATCTTTTTCCCGCGCCAGATAGCCACGTTTTTCCAATACCCGCAAAATGTAACTTGCCGAACTTTTCGGAATGTTCAATCGGCGGCTAAGGTCCGAATTGGTTAATCCGTTTGTGCTGTGGGCGACTGTTTCAAGAATCGAAAGCGTTCGTTCAACTGTATTTTTACTTTCCGACATTTTGTTAAATCAACTTTTTATTCAATATATTTCGATATTTATTGACCGAAACAGTCTAGCGATGATTTTCTTGATTTGCAAGGACTGTTCGTTATTGTGAAAAAATGTTCAAAATTACGAACGACATAAAAACTATTATTTACAAATTTGCATAACTAATTATAATCAGTTCGTAAAGAAGAACATCTATTCGCTATTATGAACACAAGGAGAAAATAATGACACCGACAACCGAACTAAAATTTGATGCGCGAATCAATCACGCGCCAAACGATTACAAATTAGACAAAGAATTTGCCGAATTCTGGCTTCCGCTTCATACGGAATTCACGGCGCGTCAACAATCCTTGGCGGCACAGAGAATCGAGGTGTTGGGAAATTCGCACAAAGGAATTTTGCCCAATCATTTGCCGCCGGGCGAAGCCGCGACGGCAAGTTGGAAAATCGAAGTGCCGCGTTGGTGCGAAGACCAGCGAAATCAGATGACCGGTCCGGCGGACGATGCCGAACTGGTCGTCAAAATGCTGAATTCGGGTGCGCCGGGCGTGATGATTGATTTGGAAGATTCGATGGCAAACCATTGGGGAAATCTGCAAATCGGTTATGAAAATTCGCTCGCCGCCTTGAATGGCGAATTGAGCTATTACGACCAAAAACGCGAGAAGGAAATTGCGATCAAGCAGAGCGAAACGGTTTTGCTGATACGCGTTCGCGGATTGCATTTGAATCAGGGACACGTTTTGCCGAACGAACTCGTTTCGGCTTCCGCGTTTGATGTCGCAAACATCGCTTTTCAAGTTGACGTGGAAAAACTCAAGCATCCGCTGACGTTTTATATTCCAAAATCCGAATCGGCGGAAGAAGCGTTGTTTTGGCGCGATTTGTTTCAAACAATTGAAAAAGCGAAAGGCTGGAAACGCGGATTTATCAAATGTTTTGCGCTTGTCGAAGCGCATCCGCTCGCCTTTCAGATGGAAGAATTTTTATACAATTTACGCGAGCATATTTTGGGTTTGAATCTCGGTCGCTGGGATTATATGGCGAGCCTGATTCATTTCAATCTGCGCGATAAAAACTGGGTTTTGCCCGATCGAAACACAATTCCGACGGATGTTGCATTTTTCCAAAATTTACGTGAACTGATGGTTGAGATTTGCCACAAACGCGGCGCGTTGGCAATCGGCGGAATGACCGCGCTGTTTCCGAATCGCGCCGACAAAGAATTAAATGAGAGGGCTTTAGCAGTGTTGAAAGCAGATAAAAAAAACGAATCGAGCGTCGGAATGGACGGCGCGTGGACCGGTCATCCGGATCAAAACGAAATCGCCGTCGAGCAATTTCCCGCGCCGAATCAGAATTTTGTGCAGTTTGCCGGACGCGAACGTTACCCTGGTTTACGACCGATTCCCGACGGCATTGGCAAGAAAACTCTGGAAGGAACGCGGGCGGCGATTCGCCTTGTCATTCGTTACCGGCACGGAGTTTTAAGCGGCAAAGGTGCGTCGCTGCTTGACGGTTATATGGAAGATTTGGCGACGGACAGAATTTATCGTTTGATGCTCACGCAAAGAGTTTTGCACCGCGACAACGTAAAAATTAACGATTCGCTTGGCAGTGAGATCAGACACACGCCGGAATTAATGACGAAACTTTTCAATGAAGAATTGGCAAGGATTTTAGATGAATTGCCCATTGATGTTTCAGAAAATGAACGCGAAAAATATCGTGAAGCGCGGCTAACAAGCGAAGAAATGATTGTGAAAGGGCAACACGACCCGATTTAAAAAGGCAAAAGTAAAAAGGTAAAAGGCAAAAGTTATGATTGAAAAAACAGGTAAATATAGGAGGGAAAATAATGATGAAAGATGAAAAAATGAAAGCAATTGAGAAAGATTGGGCGGAAAATCCGCGTTGGGATGGGATTGACCGAACATATTCGGCAGAAGACGTTTTGCGGCTTCGCGGTTCGGTGAAAATCGAATATACGCTTGCCGCAATCGGCGCACAGCGGCTTTGGAATTTGATGAAGGAAACTGATTATGTGAATGCACTCGGCGCAATGACGGGCGGACAGGCGATTCAGCAAGTTCAAGCCGGATTAAAGGCAATTTATTGCAGCGGTTGGCAAGTCGCGGCAGACGCGAACATTGCGGGACAAGTGTATCCTGATCAGAGCCTTTATCCCGCGAACAGTGTTCCTGAACTCGTCCGCCGTTTGAATAACGCCTTTCGGCGCACGGATGAAATAGACACCGTCGAAGGAAAAAATGAAACTTACTGGTATGCGCCGATTATCGCCGATGCCGAAGCCGGATTCGGCGGAAACCTCAATGCTTTTGAATTGATGAAAGCAATGATCGAAGCCGGCGCGTCCGGCGTGCATTTTGAAGATCAGCTTTCGTCTGCTAAAAAATGCGGTCATCTCGGTGGAAAGGTTTTAGTTCCCACGCAGGAAGCGATTCAAAAGCTGGTCGCGGCGCGGCTGGCGGCGGATGTTTGCGGGACGCCGACGGTTTTGATTGCGCGGACGGATGCCAACGCTGCCAATCTTTTGACTTCTGATATTGACGAAAACGACCAGCCGTTTACAACCGGTGAACGCACGATCGAAGGATTTTTTAAGGTTCAAAACGGTATTGCGCAAGCCATTTCACGCGGGCTTGCTTACGCGCCTTACGCCGATTTGATTTGGTGCGAAACTTCCAACCCTGATTTAGCGGAAGCACGGCAATTTGCCGAAGCGATTCACGCACAATTCCCGAACAAAATTTTAGCTTACAACTGTTCGCCTTCCTTTAACTGGAAAAAGAAACTCGATGATGAAACGATTGCAAAATTTCAAACGGAACTCGGTTCGATGGGTTACAAATTTCAATTTATTACTCTGGCTGGCTTTCATTCGCTTAATTATGCGATGTTCAAATTGGCGCGCAGCTACAAAGAAAGCGGAATGACGGCGTATTCAAAATTACAAGAACAGGAATTTGAATCGGAAATTGACGGTTATCGCGCCACAAAACATCAATCATTTGTCGGCACCGGTTATTTCGATGTCGTGACGCAGGTTATCGCCGGCGGTTTATCGTCGGTTTCGGCTCTGAAAGGCTCGACCGAAGAGGAACAATTTGACGAGATTCTAACTGAAAAAGACGGAATTGCCGTTTCAGTTTAATGGCAGGACTTTCAAAGTCAGAAACTAAAGCTAACCTTTTATTCAATAAGGTTAGCTTTTTTTGCATTTGATTTGACCTTTTAAGAAAATAAAGTTAAAAGCTAAAACAACATAAAATTCAAATCTTTGAGATTCAATAAGCCTTTCCTTTGAAGAATTTTAAAACAAAATCTTAAAAAGTTCAGATTGGAGAAAAATGACGACATCAGAAGAGACAAAACAAAAAAAGTCAAAAATTCCGGTCAGTGCCGAAATGACAAAAGGACAAATCTGGCAAGTTATCGGTGCTTCGAGTGCCGGAACGGTTATCGAATGGTATGACTTTTATATTTTCGGAAGTTTGGCGACGATTATTTCGCCGCTTTTTTATCCGCCCGGAAACGAGACTTTCGCTTTGATTATGTATCTGCTGACTTTTGCGCTCGGTTTTATCGTGCGTCCGTTCGGAGCGTTGTTTTTTGGGCGAATCGGCGATTTGGTTGGCCGAAAATATGCTTTTTTGGTAACTCTATTGATTATGGGCGGCGCGACCGCGGCGGTTGGTTTTCTTCCGACATTCAGCCAAATCGGTTGGGCGGCGCCAATTGCCTTGATTTTCGTGCGAGTCTTGCAAGGTTTGGCTCTCGGCGGTGAATATGGCGGCGCAACAGTTTATGTTGCCGAACACGTCCCGGACGAAAAACGCGGATTTTACACGAGTTTTATACAGATAACCGCTTCACTTGGTTTACTGATTTCATTGGCGGTGATGCTCGGGCTGCAAAATTCGATGAGCAAGGAAGCTTTTTCAGCCGATAGTTTTACGGCCGGTTGGCGGATTCCATTTGTTGTGTCAATCGTGCTTGTTCTGGCGTCGCTTTACATTCGTATGCGAATGAAGGAATCGCCGATTTTCCAACATATCAAAGCGACCGGAATGGCTTCGACAAAACCGATTTATGATGCTTTTGCCAACCCCGAAAACCGCCGTCGAGTTTTGATCTCATTGTTTGGCGCGACCGCCGGACAAGGCGTTGTTTGGTACACCGGACAATTTTACGCGCTGTTTTATATGCAGTCCATTCTGAATATTGACAAGACTTCGGCGAACTACATTATTGCCATCGCGCTTTTGTTCGGAATGC
>JBDTZT010000721.1:0-2755 GCA_040005005.1 Actinomycetota bacterium | reverse complement strand
TGAGCGCCGTCATCTCAACCGCTTGCGCGTGGTGCATGATCATCCCCTGCATGAATTCCACATCTTTCGCTGAATGGGGCGGCAGTATCGCCCTCGTCGAAGGCGGTAGTATGCGGGTTGGCTGGCCCGGCGCACCGGGCTGCACCAAAACCGGCGACACATTAGAATTAGCCTGCTGTGCGCAGACTGTCAGCGATAAGAAACATACGAGAGCACCGGCGGCGATGAGCCCGCTTTGCGACGCTGCCGCAATGATCACTGACCGCAGCTTAAGCCTGGCGTTAAAAGGAAACGACTGCATTGGTATTGAGTGATCAAGCATTGATTGATTATTTTACCAAAAATAATCGCCTGGCGCCACCCCTTAAGAGCAGCATCCGCAAAGTGCGCTTGGCGATGAACGTCAGCCTTACCGCCAAAGGTGAACGTTAGATCCGCAACGAGCGCGACGAGAAAAGCGGCGAAGCGACCGGCATTTTCGAGGCAATTTTCCCAATCGAAAAAATTGAGCGTGATTATCATCGTTTTTTTTGTCAAAAGTTGCGAAATTTAACCGTTTGAACTTGAAACAATGCCGGCAGAAAACGCGCCAGGAACTTGATTCGCGCCCGATTTCACGATAAATTCGTCGTGTAGTATTTGCTCGAATTAGTAAATATCCATTGAGTTGAGTCTTCTTTTTTAAATTCTCGACAAATTTCTAAAAGTAGATTTGAACTCAATGTTTTCTTTTTTTCAAATATCAATTCTTTTTTGCCCTGTATTAAGTATTATTAGAGTCAATTTAACCGGAGGTTACGATGGCAGGTTTAGTTGTAAATAACACGGAAAAAGTGATACGTGAAAACGGACCTGATATTATCAGGAGTCAATACTGGGAAGATCATGTGCCGAAAGGGGAGAAACCCGGTTGGAAAGACCGGCTTCAATCGGCCGCCGGTCCGCACAAATCCGGTGGTGACCCGCACATTGCCGGCCGAGCCTTGGATATTATTTTGTTCGCCGACAAAACCAATGAACGGTTGACGGCGGAACGGATTGTCAGTGCATTTCTTAATTTGCGCGAACAGATGAAATGGATTTCCGTCATCTATAACGGGTCGGAATGGAATAAGTTCGGGGGCAAAATGCCGCGCGGAGGAGATGCGATCAACCGGCATGTGACTCACATTCATATCGAGTGGGATTCAGCCGACATTAATCTGACCGGGTTTGAAGAGTCTCTCGCCGCCGAGCTTGTGAATATACCGGATACATATGAGTAAACCATGGCTATGAATGCCATAAATTTACAAATTTCTTTACTAGCTTGAACCACAAGTTGAACCAAAATAGACAGATAAAAAACTACTGCCTTTGATGATTCCGCCGGAACATCAATCAGTTGATAACCTTGCGTACCGCGTAAAACCAGACAAAGTTTTATTTCGCTTCAGGAAAGTAGTTTGAGGCTTGAGAGATAGCTGTTAAAATTTGGTATAGTGCCGCGACAATTAAAAAACCGTTGTCAAATTATCGGCAAAAATTAAAATTTCAGGAGAAAATTATGAGCAACGATGAACAAAAGAATTTAAGTGAACAGGATTTGTCCGAAGGTAAGTTAGTTGACCAGGAACCGCTTGAATCGGTCGAAGACCCGCCGGTGCGGCTTGCCGGTTATAATCAAATACCTGATTTCGGTGATGATACGGAAGGCACGCTCCAGGAACCGGGTACAGATTTGACGGACGATTAAAAATCTCAGAACGAAACTGAAATTTTGCCGGTGACGGTTTTGTTCAATTAACACTTAAAATCCTGGCTAAAAATCAATACTTTCCTGATAAAATCTCATTCAAAATACTGTTTTTGAATGAGATTTTATCAATCTTTAGGGTTCGTTCACGGTCTTGATGGAATTCGAGAAAGCTGCTCCTCATCACCGCCCGCAAATTTCCATTCTGTTTTTTTCGCTGTGTATTCCGATGACGATCAATGTTTTGGGCTGTGGCACCACTACTTCTTTCGGCTGATAACCTTGAAATCCCGTATCTTGGGTTAAACTTGCATTTTCGGGAAAGCTGATTTTGCTCTCGTCTGCCAATTTCTTATCGTGCTTTTTGCCTTCGGCCGACTTCGATAAATAGACTCAGTAGTTCCAAATTTGGTTAATATTGACTGAGTTCAGTCTTTCTATTTCGCTGATCATTTCAGACAGTTTTTCGATCTATTTCTTAAGGAATTGACAAACCGTTCGAGCCGGAATTTCCGTTAATTCCAAATAATTTGTTATATTTTTCTTAAGAAAGTTCAACTACTAAATGAAATCCATGAAACACTTCGACGTGATTATTATCGGTTCCGGTCCCGCCGGTGAAAAAGCAGCAGCGCAAGCAGCTTACATCGGCAAAAAAGTTCTGGTCATCGAAAAAGAACCTGTCGTGGGCGGTGCGATGGTCAACACCGGAACTCTTCCAAGCAAAACCTTGCGTGAAACTTCCCTATTCTTTTCGGGAAAAAAACAGCGCGGGATGTACGGCGTCGAATTTCATCGTGGAAAACAAATTACCGTGCAAGATTTGATGTTTCGTAAAAACTTGATTATCAAAAAAGAAATTGAGTTGATAAATGAAAATCTTGCGAAACACAAAGTGAAACAAGTTCAAGGGATGGCGTATTTTATTGATGACCATACAATCGGAATCGAAGGAAGAGAAGAAAAGTATCGCGGCGAGTTTATTCTGATCGCTGTCGGAACATATCCTTTTCATCCAGA
>JBDTZT010000090.1:0-9221 GCA_040005005.1 Actinomycetota bacterium | reverse complement strand
GCGACGATTAAAACCAGACCGATAATTACCAAAGGAAGATTAATATTGCCTTTATTTTGATTACTCATTTATTTAATGGTAAATGGTAAATGATAAATGATAAATGGCAAATCTCAGAAAATTAACCATTAACCATTGACCATTACCATTATTTAACTATTTTCAGCCGTTTTTTACTCACCCGGCGTTCTTCTAAAATCTCAACTGTATCTTTTACTTTTGTATAAATTCCGTCCGCGTCCAAGCCGTATTTGGCCAGCAAAAGTTTCGGGTCGCCGTGCGTAATTATTCGATCGGGAACGCCCATGCGGACAATTTTAACTTTATCAAGCAAACCTTTTTCTTCCAAAAGCTCCATCACCGCCGAACCGAATCCGCCCGCTAAGTAAGCTTCTTCGACCGTGACTATTACGCGATTTGTTTGCGCGAGGTTTACAATTAATTCCGCGTCAAGCGGTTTGACGAAGCGAGCATTGATAACGGTTGCCTCGATGCCGTCTTTTTCAAGATTTTCCGCCGCCTGAACCGACGGATAAACCATCGAGCCGTAAGCGATGATCGCCACTTCGCCGTCGCCGTCGCGCAAAATTTCCGCTTTTCCGATTTCGATTTTCTTTGGCGGCGCGGAAATATCAACACCGTGTCCGTTGCCGCGCGGATAACGAATCGCGGCGGGCGCCGGATGTTCTATGCACGTCAGCATCATATCGCGCAATTCGCCTTCGTCCTTCGGCGCACATAAAACGATGTTCGGATAACCGCGCAAGTAAGCAATATCGAGCAAGCCGTGATGCGTCGGACCGTCGGCGCCGACGATTCCGGCTCGGTCCATCGCCAGCGTAACATTCAGATTTTGCAGACAAACGTCGTGAATTACCTGGTCGAAAGCGCGTTGCAAAAACGTCGAATAGATCGCCGCGACAGGTTTCAAACCTTCGCAAGCCATTCCCGCACAAAACGTGATCGCGTGTTGTTCGGCGATTCCGACATCAAAAGCGCGGTCGGGAAATTTTTCCAAAATCTTGTCAACGCCCGTGCCGTCAGGCATCGCGGCGGTCAGCGCGACGATTGATTTATCGGTTTCCATCAATTCGCACATCGTTCGGCCGAAAACTTCGGTGTAGGTCGGCGGCGCGGACTTTGAAGATTTATATGACAAACCGGTTTTCGGGTCAAAAGGTCCGGTCGCGTGATAGGCGTAATAATTTTTCTCCGGGTTCGGAAAACCTTTGCCTTTGGTCGTCAAAGCGTGAACAATAACGGGACCGTCTTGAACTTTTTTCGCTTCCTGAAGCGCCCGCACGAGCATCGGAACGTTATGTCCGTCAACGTAGCCGATATATCTAAAACCGAGTTCATTAACGAGTGCACCGGGCAAAACCGCCGCCGCGATTGCATCTTTGACGGATTTCGCGGCGCGGCGCAGACGTTCGCCGAAATGCGGAACGCTTTCAAGCGCGTCGCCAATTTCTTCTTTCAGATGCTGATAGCTTTGTGCTTCTTTGATGCGGTTCAAATAACGGCTCAGTGCGCCGACTGCCGGAGCAATGGACATTTCGTTATCGTTCAGCAAAACAATCAAACGCGATTTCAAATGTCCGGCTTGATTGATCGCTTCCATCGCCATTCCGCCCGCCAGAGATGAATCGCCGATCAGGGCGCAAACGTGGAAATCTTCGCCTTTTCTATCGCGGGCGACCGCCATTCCAAGCGCAGCGGAAAGTGATGTCGAAGCGTGTCCTGCGCCGAAAGTATCGTATTCCGATTCTTCGCGGCGCAGAAAACCCGAAAGTCCGCCGTAAGTTTTGATTGTGTGCAGTTCGTCGCGGCGGCCCGTTAAAATCTTGTGTGCGTAAGCCTGATGCCCGACATCCCAAACCAGGCGGTCATCCGGCGTGTTAAAAACGTAGTGCATTGCGACCGCCAATTCGACCGCGCCCAAACTTGCGCCCGTATGTCCGCCGACCCGCGAACAGGTATCAATGATAAATTGACGCACTTCGTCAGCGACTTCCTGCAAATCTTCAACCTTTAACTGCCGCAAATCCGCAGGTGTATTTATTTCCGATAAAAATCTCATTTGTTTTGTTCGTCCGGGTTTCCTACCCAAACTTCGCATTTTACAGTGATGGAAAGCAAAAGTTAAATGCAAAAACATTGATTTTGGTTTTTGGTCTTCGGTCTTTGGTCTTTGGTCTTTGGTTTTTGACTATTGATTACTTCTATAACTTTCGCAATTCAAATCTTCATCAAAGATCGCAGACCGCAGACCAAAGACCAAATGCCTTTACAATTCTTTACTTAAAAGCTGAAAAAATCTTCGACTAAAGCGTTATAATATGCGTCAAAAGAGATGAAAAGCGGAAGCTAAATCAAAAAATCAAAACGAGGTAAAAATGTCATTAAAAAATAAATTCTTTTCGGTTATTACTTTAGCCTTTGCCGTGGCAATGTTCTCAACATTTGTTTCGGCGCAGGACACCACCAAAACAGACACGGACACAACGCAGAAACAGGAAAAACGCGAACGTCGCGGCGGCGGTTTTGGCAAACGCGACGAAATGGGCAAAGGATTTCGCGACGGCAAAGGCGGCGGAATGATGCGCGTTTTGCGTGAATTGAATCTTACCGACGCGCAGAAAGAACAGATTCGCACGATTATGCAGGCCAATCGTCCCAACCAGGTGACGATGGAAGAAATGAAAACACTCCATCAAGCCAAACGCGACGGAACGATCACTGCCGATCAACAGGAAAGAATGAAAACCCTGCATCAGCAAGCGCGTGAAAAAGGCGAATCGGTTCATCAACAGGTTTTAGCCGTGCTGACACCCGAACAGCTTCAACAGCTTAAACAAAAGCAAGCCGAAATGAAGCAGAAATGGGAAGAGCGCAAACAAATGCGTCAGCAAAACCAACAAACTCCACAAACTCCGCAAACTGAAAAGAAAGACAACTAATCTTCTTTTCTCCTGTCTAAAAAACGAAAAAGGTTTGGGATTTATTCCTAAGCCTTTTTCGTTTGAAAAACAGCGGAAATGATTTCGACAGCCGCGAATTTATATACTGCCCTAAACTTGCGGTGCGATACACTACCCGAACTCTTTAAGAAAAAGTGAAATTCGAGAAAAAAAATCGAAGCTCGCCGCTGACATGGTGAAAATCATCTATTTGGCGTGAAAAATCGTGGATTAGGTGATGAAAATCGTTATTACGATGGTGAAAATTACTGTTATGATGATGAAAATCGCCGTTGACAGATAAACAATCATCAAAAACGTGTATAAATTGTCTTTACTGTCGCCAAATTTGTTTCTGCAAAATAAAAAGACGCGAATTTCCTTCGCGTCTTTTTAGATTTTAAGAATCAGCCGATAAATAATTCATCGTCAACATAAGCCCGGTCAACCTGTTTCGGTGCGGGTGCGAACAAAACTTCCAGGCCTTTCCGCACGCCAGCCATAATCGCGGCAATTTCACGTGCCGGCTCGACGACTTTTGTTTGAATAAACTCGGTCGTCGAAACAACCTGCTTATTCGTCCGTTCAATCGTGTTGCTGACAAGCTCGACCTTATCTTTTGCGACCAGCGCCGTTTGCCCGACAAGTTGTTTAAGTTCGGAAACTTCTTCACGGACGAGTCCGGCAGATTCGGCAAAATACTTCGTCGCCGTTGAAAGATTTGTCGAAATCTCGTTAAACTGCACCGAAATTTCCTTACCTTGTTTACCGATAGCGTTAACCTGAATCATCAACGGATCAATTTTTCCAAGTATCGGCTCGATTTTTTGTTCGACGCGATTGACTGTGCCAACAACTTTTCTGACAACTACGGCAATCGCAATCAGCGCAATCGCCATCACGATAAAACAAATCGCAATGACGATTGATGCAATCATCATCCAAAACTGCGGCTCATTCGCATTCATACATTAACCTTCTTTCTTTTCAACCGGATAGCTCGGACGACCTTCGGTAATAGACTTCGCTTCGGTTTTGCGTTTTTCTTCCGTGTAGGCATCTTTTCCCGCTTCTATCGCGGCGGTAAAAGGATTTGCCTGAGCAACCGCACCTTTCGCTTTTTCAGTCAATTCGCCTGCTTTATCTTTCAATTCAGCCGCTTTTTCCTGTGCTGTTTGATAAAGTTCGCTGGCTTTATCGCGCGTAACTTCGTAATATTCACCCGCTTTGCCTTGAATCTGGGTGGCAGTTTCCTTACCTTTTTCAATTCCCTTGCGGGTTACATCAGCGATGTCGCCGCGCAGTTCTTCGCCCGATTTCGGAGCAAAAAGCAGTGCCAAAATCGCGCCGATTCCGCCGCCGACCAATAAATATGTTAATTTTGTAGTTGCGCTGGTTTCTTCTCTTTCGTATTCCTTTCTCATAGTTACCTCCAATCAGTAATTCTAAAATGTATCAAAATAAATCATTTCTTTTCGATAAATTGAAATATAGCAAAATTCTCGCCACAAGAGAAGTAAGAAGTAAAAAGGCAAAAGGCAAAAGTTTGGAACAAACTCATAAATTCAGCTTTTTGGCTTTGACCATTCGCTGAATATTTTGCAAATCAGGTAAAAACTCCGCGCTTTGCCAAATTTTTGCGTCAAACATTCTTTTGACCCGATCTGATTGATCAAAACCGATTTCCATCAATAAAATCCCGCCCGGCTTTAAAAATTTCGGCGTCTCAGTGATGATTTTTTCGATGATCGAAAGCCCGTTTTGGCCGTCGGTCAAAGCGTTTAACGGCTCAAACCGGCGCACTTCCGCTTGCAGATTTTTGATGTCGCCGATTGGAATATATGGCGGATTTGAAACGATTAAATTAAAATGCTCATTACTCAAAATGCCGAAAACATCGGAAAGTTTTAGTTTTAATCTTTCCAAAACTTTATGTCTTTCCGCATTTAATTTCGTAATTTCCAGTGCGTTTGCGGAAATATCCAAACCAATTGCCGAAGCCGTTTGAATTTCGTGCAAAATCGAAACCGAAATACAACCCGAGCCGACACCGACTTCGCAAAACGTCGGTTTTTCTTGCATTTTCAAAATTTCAATTGCATTTTCGACAATCAATTCGGTTTCGGGACGCGGAATCAAAACGTCCGGTGTGAGTAAAAAATCCAAGCCGTAAAATTCCTGTTTGCCCGTAATGTATTGAAACGGTTCACGCCCCGCGCGTCTCTCCAAAACGGATTGAAAATTTATTTCTTCTTCATCCGAAAGTTGATAATCATTGTGCGCGATGAGAAAAGTTTTCTCTTTCTTGAGCGTAAAAGCAAGCAGTGAATTAGCTTCGCGGCGCGATTCGGCAATTCCGCTTTTTTGTAAGACTTCGGTCGCGTTTCTGAGTATTTCGGTAATATTCGGCATTACGGTTTAATCGCTTTCGTCGCAATAAATGTCGGCGCGTATTTGTTCAAAAGCCGCGCTTTGTCCGTCCACCAATCTTCATAAAAACCCGCAATCAAAAATCCGGCGGCAATTTGTCCGCCGATTTGTTCGTCCAAAGTATGACTGAATTCAAAAGGCTCATTTTTCGCAATTTTTTCAGCGCGTTCAGTTTTAGAAAGCGATTCCGCATCCGCATAGGGTAAACGATTTGTGACCCGCAAAACACCCTCGTTATCTTCAGCTTGAACGTCAAAAATGTAAACAATCGGATTATTAAAACCCGCGAGAAGCGCACCGCCGCGCCGCAGAACGCGAAAACATTCGCGCCAAATCGGGACAAGTTCCGCCATAAAACAATTTGAACAAGGATGAAAAATCAAATCAAAAGATTCGTCGGCAAACCGCGACAAATTCGCCGCATCGCCTTTTTCTGTTTTGATATCGAGATTATCTCTTTCGGCAACGAATTTGTCTTTTTCAAGCTGTTTTGCCGAAGCGTCAAACGAAATTACATTTGCGCCCGCTGCCGCCAAAATCGGCACTTGCTGACCGCCGCCCGAAGCCAGACACAAAACATCTTTGCCGCGAACATCGCCAAACCATACACGCGGAACGCTTTTTATCGGCGTTAAAATAATTTCCCATTCGCCGTTTCGCGCCCGTTCAATTTCTTCCGAACTGACGGGAACGCTCCATTCGATATTTTTATCAGCTAATTTATCCCAAGACGCGCTGTTATGTTCCAAAATATTCATAAATTCAGGAGTTCCGCTGCAAATACCAAATCGGATTGATAAAAGCGAATTTCCTTCGGGTTTCATTAAAGAAAGGTTTAATACTTTCGGTTAGCCGGTCATAAACTTCTTCAATCGGTTGCGCACCGTTTTCAACCCGCGCAATCACATTGCTGATCGTCACCAGATAATTAACCATTTCTTCCGCCGAAAATTCAAGCGTGTTTTCGTTAAATTCTTCGTGTTTCAGAATGAAATCCTGGGCATTTACGCTGGTCGCAACAAACGCGCGCGCACCGCGCGGCGGAACCGGAAACTCGTCCAGAAATTCTTCCTTGTACCAATCAGTAAAAGCCGGATTACCGAGCATTTGACCTTGAAAATAATTGTCATATGCGATAAGCAACGATTCGGGTTTCAGAACGCGGTCGGCTTCGGCAAATAATTTTTCTTTATCAACCCAATGAACCGCTTGCGAAATCGTGATCAAATCGAATTTTCCGGTGCACAACGGAAGATTTTCGGCGGAAGCCAAAACATATTGAATATCATCGGTTTTTTTGGCCTGATTCAACATCCCGGCAGAAATATCAATTCCGACGACTTTTTCGGAAATTTCCTTGAGCGCAATGCTTGAAAGACCTGTTCCGCAACCGACATCCAATGCAAGTTCGAAAGAGTTTTCAAGCGCGAGAAATTTCTTGATTTTCCCGATCACGAACGAATGAAAACGCGGACGACCTTTGTCATATCTTTCCGCTGCCGATTTCAGACTGAAATAATTTTTGTAAGTTTCGTTCATCAAAATTATCGTGCACCGTCGCCGCGCAAAACGGCGGGCAGCGTCAGCAAAATTATCTTTAAATCGAGCCACAAAGACCAGTTTTCGATGTAATACAAATCAATCCGCACCATTTCTTCAAAGGTCAGACGATTTCTACCTGAAACCTGCCAAAGTCCGGTAATTCCAGGTTTCATATCGAGCCGCCGCCGATGCTTCAAATCGTATTCTTCAACCTCATAAGGAATCGGCGGACGCGCTCCGACGACGCTCATTTCACCGCGCAGAACATTGAGAAATTGCGGCAGTTCATCAAGACTGGTGCGCCGCAAAAGAGCGCCGATGTTTGTAATTCGCGGATCGTCTTTTACTTTGCCGAACACTGGTTTTTCGTCGTTTCCGGCGTTTGCTTGCGCTCCGCCTTCGATGTTTTTAAGATACGCTTCGCGGTGAACTGATTCGTCCGCGTCCGCTTTCATCGTGCGAAATTTGTAGCACAGAAAAATTCGTCCGTCCATTCCGACGCGCTCTTGTTTGAAAAGCATCGCGCCGCGTGAATCCAACTTTATAACAAGCGAAATTAGCAGCCAAACCGGCGATAAAATTATCAAGGCAAGCGCCGAAATTAAAATATCCGAAGCGCGTTTGATAAATCTTTCCGCGTCCGACAAAGGTTCACGAAAAAGCCTGACCATCGGCAAAATACCGATTTGTTCGACGCTTGTTTTCTGCGGCAAAACATTAAAAAGCGACGGCGCCAGCCGAAATTCGATCTTTTGTTTGCGCCCGATTTTCATCATCGCCTCAAACAAAAATTCGCTCGGAATATTTGAATCGGTAATGATCACTTCCTGAATGCGAATGTCGCGGATGAGTTCGGGCAATTCGCTGAAATATCCGACAACCGGGATTTTAGATTTTGGATTTTGGATTTTGGATTTATCCGAAGGATCGGCAGTCGTGACAATTCCGACGACGCGATAACCCAAATCGGGACGTGCCGCGAGTTCGTTGATTGTTTGTTCGGCTTCCGCGCCGTCGCCGACGATTAAAGTCGGAATCAGATTTAACCCCTGTTTTCGCGCCAAAACCTGTAAGTATCGAAATCCGAGATGCAAAAGGCCGTAAAAAACGAGCGCGAGCGCAAAATCCAAAACGAAAACGCCGCGTGAATACGAAAAATCCCGGAACGCAAAACCGCCGCGAAAGATAAACGTAAAAGCGATTATCAAAAGTGAGCTGACCGCCGTTGCTTTGAAAACCCGAACTGCTTGGTCAATGTAGGAAAACGCGCCTTGAATCCGGTAAATTCGCTGGTAAAAAAGCATCGCGAGGCGAACGGGGAGGACAAAAAACAAAACTCCGGCGTAAGGCACAAATTCTTTTGACCAAGCCCAAGCCGTCGGCGACAGAATTCGGTCGCCTTCGCGCCAGTAAAACGCGAGACAAAAAGATGCCACCGCGACTGCGAAATCAAGCAAACCAAGCGAAATTTTAACCAGCGGCAAAGTCCATTCGGGCGCCCGCCGCCGCGCGCGCTCAAGGCTTTGCCGAATTTGCTCATTTGTCTGAACTTCTGCTTCCAATTATTGCTAATCTTCCAAAATATATTTTATGACCTGTTCGCGCACATTTTTTCCATCGCGCAGATTCAAGCCTTTTTTCTTTACTAAGTTTATTTTCGCTAAATCGGCGGAAGTTTCAATCTTCAAAAGACGACCTTCCCGAAAAAGATATTCGTCAATTGCCGCCGGATGCCCGGCAAAAATCGTCGCGGTCGGCACGCCGAGAGCCGCCGCTTCACGATTCATCGTGCCGCCGCCGCTGAACACAAAATCCGCCGCCGCAAGTAAATTTGCGCCGTCCAAAACCTTTTCGGGAATAATAATATTCGGTTCGGGGTGTTTCCGGCGAAGTTCTTCGCCTTGATAATCTTTGCGCGGCAGAAGAATAATTTTGACGTTTACGCCGGCGGCAAATTTATCAAGCAGTTCATCTAAAATTTCGTTCGCAAACCCGCGATGATAAAGTGCTTCGGGCGCGTGCGGACGCACCACAACCAAAATATTGGCGGGCACAATGCCGAGCTGGTTTAATTCGTTTTGAAATTGCGCGTCAGGCTTAAAATCCGCCAGATAAACGTCTTCTTTGATGCCCGCAAATTTTTTTGTCTTGTGCATCGCACCGAATTTTCGCAAAAATTCATCTGGGAAATTTTCGGGAACAATGACGCGGTTTGCCAGCCGAAAAGACAAACGATTCATCGGGTGATGTTCGTAATCCATTAAATTTATGCTTCTTTTCCGCAAAAGC
>JBDTZT010000720.1:0-2757 GCA_040005005.1 Actinomycetota bacterium | reverse complement strand
GCGAAACGCTCGATTTCGCGCTGCACGACGCGCAGGAAAAGTTTTGCGATTTGCGGATTGTTTATGTCGAAATTGATCCGATCAATTTATTGTGAAAAAGAAAATCGTGAATGGTAATTTTACAATTCACGATTTTCTTTTGATGATTCATTTTTTCACTTTAGTTGACGGCTTTTGAACTGAATTCGGCTTGTCTGAATTTGATTTGGGCGTAAATTTCTTGGAGAGAGATTTTGCAGTTGACCGAATCGAGCGAGATGACATCTTCGCGTTCGTTGTAGATTCGGTAAATCCATTGTTTCGGGTTTTGTTTCGCGTAATGTTCGACGCGCATTTCGTCTTCTTTAACCATCAAACATTCGCGGATACTGTCCATCGCCAGATAACTTTCGAGCTTTTCGGTTTTGTTCGATGAATTGGTCGCGCTTGAGAAAATTTCGACGATAATTGTCGGATTAACCAGCACATCGAAATTGCTGTCGGTAAAATTCGGTTCGCCGTTGACGATCACGACATCCGGGTAACAAAAACGATTCGGGCGCAGCTGAACGCGCATATCGCTCACGTAAATATCGCATTTATGTCCGTGAGAACGGCTTCCGACGGCAATCGCGGTATTTGCGCTAATTAAATTATGCCAGCGGTTTGAACCCGATTTTGCTAAAACTTTTCCGTCAATAAATTCACTTTTGGTCGAGTTTCGGCGTTCCGCCACCAAATAATCTTCCGTGGAATATTTCTTGTCTGTCTGGTTTAAAACTTTTTCACTCATATTTTACTGCTCCTTTGTTCTTTTTTGAATTTTTTAGGGGGGAAAGTTTGAACAACAAAGAATGGCAACTTTGCGTAGATAAATTTGTTTGCTAAAAATAGTGTTACATATCGCAAGACTATTTTTCAAGGACTATTTTTATGAAACTTATCCAGCTAGCCGAAAAAACATTTTCAACAATCGAACAAGGGGACGAAAATCTGGAGATTTTTTCCGCCGCCGGACTCGATATTGCCGAAATTGGCGAAGTCACTTTTCTGGCCAATCCGAAATATACGCCGCAGATTCAAAACACACGCGCGAGCGCGATTTTTCTCAATGAAAACGCCGAACTTGAGCGCCCCGAGATTGCGATTTTACGGGCCAAAGACGCATATCTCGCCTACACGCGGGCTTTGCGGCTTTTCAATCCCGAACCTCAAATTGTCGCCTCAATTCATCCGTCGGCAGTTATTCACGAAACCGCAAAAATTGCCCGAACGGTCGAAGTAATGGCCAATGCGGTGATTGGCAAAAACTGTGAAATCGCCGAAAATGTGCGGGTTTTTCCGAATGCAACGATTTATGACGGTGTGAAAATCGGCGCAAATTCGGTGATTCATTCGGGCGTTTCCATCAGAGAAAACTGCGAAATCGGGGCAAATTGTATTATTCACAACAACACGACGATCGGGTCGGACGGATTCGGCTATGCGAAAACGGAAACCAAACAATGGCTGAAAATTCCGCAAGTCGGGCGCGTTGTCTTAGAGGACGATGTGGAAATTGGCGCAAACACGGCGATTGATTGCGCGTCGGTCGGCGAAACGCGGATTAAAAGCGGTGCGAAAATTGATAATCTCGTTCAAATCGGACATTCCTGCACGGTCGAAGAAGATTCTCTGATTTGTTCGCAAACCGGCTTGGCCGGAAGTTCGGTGATCGGCAAACGCGTAATTTTAGCCGGGCAGGTCGGCATCGCCGGACATCTGCGTGTCGGCAACGATGTTGTCATCACGGCAAAATCAGCGACCTCGCACGATGTCGAAGACGGCAAAATCATTTCCGGCATTCCGGCGTTTGATAACCGTGATTGGCTGCGCTCGATTTCCGCATTTCGGCGTTTGGGCGAGATGACGCGCAATATTCGGGATTTGGATAAGCGTTTGGCTGAATTAGAGAATGAATAATTTGTTTTTCATTTTGACTTGTCTTTTTAAGGAACCCCAAAAATATTTGAAATCGCCAAGTCATCGGACTTTTTGCCGGCAGTAAAGATAATTTCTTCTTCTTCGCCCCTTTTCATTGAACTTTCAACGGCGACACCGGAATAGACCGTGATCGTCCGCGAAAGAAATTTTCCGTCATCAGCAAAGCGGTCAAAAATTAAACTGATTTCCGAAAATCCCAAATTTTGATAACCGGGTTGAGTGTTTCGGATATAAGCAAACATACCAAGGCGAGATGAGTGTTTATCGGGTTTTCGGACAATTCTCAGCTTTATGACAGCAACGCCGCCGACCTTTTTCTCAGAAGTTAAGGCTTCGATGATCGGGATTGTCAAATCGCCGCCGCCGTTGTGATAATCTTTAATCGTCAAGGTCAGTTTGCCGCTCATAATTCTCCTATTATTTTGCTCACGGTTATTTTTAGAGAAAGTTTGGAAAGCTGTTAAAATCAGGCTTCCCAAACTCAATTTCGATATCAATGGCTAATAGCAACTGATAAATTCACGATAAACCCAGCCGAGAATGACATATTTACTCTTCCGGTAAGTGGCGATTTTCACCCACGCTTTACCATTATCATCGGTTGCGTCTTTTTCGATATAAACCACCGTTCCATTACCAACTTTTCCGGTAATGCGACCGTTTGGCGAAGCCCGCAGATTGAGCGGCGTTCCCGTCGGGTCGGTTACTTTACATTGTTCCGCTTTGACCGAATTTCCGGCAAAAGCCAAAACGACGACCAAAAATAAAAAGCAAATTGTAGTTTTCATATTTTTT
>JBDTZT010000719.1:0-2759 GCA_040005005.1 Actinomycetota bacterium | reverse complement strand
TCCTTCCCACAAATGGATACGCGTCGAACCGTTGGTACCGAAAGAAGGATCGAGGGTGCCGTTAGGTCGGAGCTTCTGCAAAAAAAAGTCATAGACCGTTCCGCCAAAACCGCTCGCGTCCGCACCCCTAAAAGTACCGACACTGATTAAACTGCCGTCGGCGAGCAATTTGCTGTCGGCAAACCCCGTATTTTGAAAAAACGGGGGATTTGGATTCGGGATATTGTCCGTGTATAAACTGCTCATACCGAAATTCTGGTCGAAATCGCCCGATACGGCTTTAACTTGTAAGACCGAACCGCCGGCGAAGGTCAGAAAAGCTACTATTGCAAAGTTGTACAAAAATTTTATTTTTATCATTTTATTTCTCCTTAAATACTTGAAAATTTTGCTGTTCGATAGGTAACGCACGGAATCAAAGACAAAACGGACATTTTTAATGTTTAATTTTTGCGAACAGGTTAAACTAGCGTAAAATGGCGGCAAGTTGATATGAATGAAGACGCGGACAGACACGAAATTACAAAGGTTCTGCAATCTTGGAGCGGTGGCGACGGGCAAGCCGTCGAGAGTCTGTTTCCGCTTGTTTATGAAGAACTGCGGAGGCTGGCGCGTTCGTTTTTGCGAAAGGAACGCAACGAACATACCTTACAACCGACGGCACTCGTTCATGAAGCGTATTTGCGTCTGGTTGACCAGAATATTGAATGGCAAAACCGCGCTCATTTTTATGGCATTGCCGCCCAGATGATGCGCCGCGTGTTGGTCAATCACGCCCGCGAGCGTGCGGCGGACAAACGCGGTGGTGCGGAATGGCGAAAAATCACGTTTGAAGACGCGGAAAATTTCGGCGCGAAACAGCCGCTCGATGTTCTCGCACTCGACGAAGCCCTGCAAAGTCTGGAAAAATTTGACGAACGTAAATGCCGCGTCGTCGAAATGCGTTTTTTCGGCGGTCTGACCGAAAAGGAAATCGCCGAAGTCCTAAAAGTCAACGAAAAAACCGTGCGCCGCGATTGGATAATGGCGAAAATGTGGCTGCACCGCGAGTTAGCAGTCAATCCGGCATTGTAATGAACTCCGAAAATTGGCAGACAATTGAAGAAATCGTCATATCGGCTCTGGAACAGCCAAAAGCGAATCAGCGCGAATTTCTCAACGAAAACTGCGGCGACGATACCGATTTGCGACGCGAGGTCGAATCGCTGCTGATGCATTACGAGGCGGATTTTTTAGAAAGGCGGGACTTTGAAATTGTCGTCGAAACGGTTTTCAGCGGAACCGTATCGAGTCTTATCGGCAAACAAATCGGTGCGTTTCGGGTCATTCGTGAAATCGGCGAAGGCGGGATGGGCGCGGTTTTCTTGGCGGAACGCGTCGCCGGTGATTTCACTCAGCAAGCCGCCATAAAAATTGTTCGCACCGGTTTAGATTCGGCGGAAATACGGCGGCGTTTCCGGCACGAACGCCAGATTTTAAGCAATCTCGAACATCCGAATATCGCCCGCCTGCTGGACGGCGGGACAACTGCTGACGGTTTACCGTTTTTCATTATGGAATTTGTCGCGGGTTTGCCCGTTACGGAATTTTGCGCCGCCCAAAATCTCAACATTGCCGAACGGCTCAAACTATTCCTGAAAATCTGCCGCGCTGTTGCTTACGCGCATCAAAATCTGGTCGTGCATCGTGATTTGAAGCCTTCAAATATCTTTGTCACCGCGCCGGGCGAACCGAAACTGCTCGATTTCGGGATTGCCAAACTACTCGACAACAAGAAGGATGCCGCCCGAACGCAAACTGATTTTCGCGCTTACACGCCCGATTATGCTTCGCCTGAACAAATCAATAGCGAAAAGATCACGACGACTTCGGATATTTATTCGCTCGGCAAAGTTCTTTCGGAATTAATTCAAAATTCAAAGTTCAAAGTGAACAGTTCAAACAAAAACCGGTTGCCCAAAAGCGATTTGCAAAATATCGTTGCGATGGCTTTGCGCGAAGAACCGGAACGGCGTTATCAATTCATTGAGCAATTGGCCGACGATATTGAAAGATATTTAAAAGGCTTGCCGGTGGCAGCGCGGCCGAATACTTTCAACTACCGCGCCTCGAAATTTATCAAACGCCACAAAGTCGGAGTTTTCGCGGCAAGCCTGGTTTTTTTAAGTTTAATCGGCGGAACTATCACTACAACCTGGCAGGCGCGGGCAGTCCAACGTGAAAAGGAAAAAGCCGAAAGCATCAACGCTTTTCTCGAACAAACACTCAAATATTCTAATCCGATTTTAAGCAATTTGCGAAAAAACGGACAGGAAACAACCGTCAACGAAGTTTTGGACGAAGCCGCCCGGCGACTTGACAGCGGCGAATTTGATTCGTCGCCGGAAGTCAAAGCCGAACTCGAACGCACTGTCGGTGCAAGTTATATCGGGCAGGGAAAATATAATCAAGCCAGAAAACATTTTGAGCAGTATGTTGTTTTGCTGAAAGAACTTTACGGCGAAAATCATCCGAAAATGATTGAAGGTTCGATAATATGGGCTGATTTACTTTTCGATAAAGGCGAAATTGACGAGTCGGAAAAAACCTATCGCCGGTATTTGCCGCTTCTCAAAAACGAATATCAAAAAGGCAGTCTGACGGCGGAAACTCTGGCCAACACGCTCAATAATTTTGCCTATTTGCGCCGCACGCAAGGCGATTCCCGCGAAGCCGAAGCGCTTTTTCGGGAAACGCTCGCTTTGATTCCGAAATTGTCG
>JBDTZT010000718.1:0-2761 GCA_040005005.1 Actinomycetota bacterium | reverse complement strand
ACACCGAACGCACTCGCAATCACGATCCGGGAAATTCTCGATAAAACCTGAAAATCACGGTCTGAAATCTCATTCCGATTATATTGGAGCGCGTTCGGTGTGAAAGGTTTTTGGATAAAGTTGGTGTTATTTTCGATGACCCCGTGGCGGACGACAGCATCATCGGTATAACCCGATGTGAAAAGAATTTTTAGATTTGGCAATTGCACCGATAACTTCTCGGCCAGTTCGCGTCCGCCCATCTGCGGCATGACGACATCGGTCATCAGCAAATCGAATTGACAATTTCCTTTGTCACAAATTTCCAACGCCTCTAAACCGTTTCGGGCGGCAATTACCGTGTAGCCGCAGCCTTCAAGAATCTCCGTTGACAGATTCCGCACCATCTCTTCATCTTCAACCAGCAGAATTGTTTCCGTTCCTTTCAATATTTCAGCAGAATTATTCATTACCTTTGCCGTATCATTTTGCTCGGCTATCCGCGGAAAATACACCTTAAATGTTGTCCCGACTCCTTCTTCACTGTAAACTTCGATATTGCCGCCTGATTGCTTGACGATGCCGTAAACGGTTGCTAATCCGAGTCCGGTGCCTTGCCCGACTTCCTTCGTCGTGAAGAACGGCTCGAAAATGCGTTGTTTGGTTTCTTCACTCATTCCCGTACCGTTGTCGCTGACCGCGAGCATTACATAATCGCCCGCCGGCACGCCAATATGCTGTCGGCTGTAAGCCTTATCAAGAAAGACGTTGGCAGTTTCAATGGTTAGTTTTCCGCCCGCTGGCATCGCATCGCGGGCGTTCACCGCCAGATTCATAATGATTTGCGAAAACTGCCCGAGGTCAACCTTGACCCGGCCGGCCTTCGGATTTAGCGTCGTCGTCACCTGGATGTTTTCACCAATTACGCGTTGGAGCATTTTAATGGTGTCGGTGATTATTTCATTGAGGTCGGTCACGACCGATTGCAATACTTGTTGGCGGCTGAAAGCTAATAACTGATGGGTCAGAGACGCCGAACGCTGACCGGCCTTGATTATTTCTTCGATATTGTGACGCAGCGGGTCATCCGGCTTTAACCGCCGGAGAGTTAATTCGCTGTAGCCGTTGATGGCGGTCAGCATATTGTTGAAATCGTGCGCAATGCCGCCCGCCAGAAGTCCGACCGATTCGAGTTTCTGCGCCTGACGAAGCTGGTGTTCGAGCCCTTTGTTCGTGGTGATGTCCAGGATTATTCCCTGCCAGCCGATGGGGTTTCCCTGTGCATCGTTTACAAAACGTCCTTTGTCCTGCCACCAATGAATTGAGCCGTCACGCGCCGTGATCCGATATGTAAGGTCGGTATCGAGGTTTTGATCGATCGCGGTTTCAAATTCCCGCAAGACACGCTCAAGGTCTTCTTTGTAGATGATACTCTTCCACATTCCCGGAGTCGCATACCATTCTTCAGGTGAATAACCGAATGTTTTGATGTTCGGGCTGATATAGATGAGTGAATACGGCGGATTCGGTTCATTAAAATAGACAATGCCCGGTGATGATTCAATCAGATGGCGGTAATTTGCTTCAGTTTTGCGAAGTGCTTCCTCTGTCTGACGGTGATCTGTCGTGTCAATGTGCATGACAACCAATCCGGCGGAGGTTTCTCCGTAAAGAGGCGTAACCATCAACCTGAACCATCGTTCTTTGACAGGCGATTTGCACGGATATTCGTATTCAAAATGATTTGATGCTCCTGAAAGAACCGCGCGAAGTCCATTAACAACTTCAATTGCTCCCTCGGAATCTATCCCGTGAGCATTTTCACAGACCTCAAAATAATTAGTTCCGATTCCAAAATTACTCTCACTATAATTGTTCGTCAGGGCATACTTTTTCCATCCGGCATTGACGGTAAGAACATTTCCGTCGGCGTCGAGCAAGCAGATATGCGCCGGAAGCGCGTCAAGAATCGAGGCTTGTGTTTCCGAGAGCCGGCGTTGTGCTGCCGCTTCGCTCATTACTATCGCCCTCTCCGTCCGCTTGCGTTCCGTAATGTCGCGAATATTGCATTGAATTACTTGCCGGCCGTTTTCCGTATAGACATTACTGATAAATTCTACTTCCCAACTCTCTCCGTCTTTAGTTTTGAGAGGCAAATCTTCATAGCGAATGTAATGATTTTTCTCCAGTTCTTGAAAAGCCGCAATACTTTCTGCTTCATCTTTGAGCAACCCGATTTCCCAGAGCTCCTTGCCGAGAAATTCCTCCCGCGTGTAACCGAGAAATTCTGTCATAAACGGATTGACCTCAATGATTTTTCGCGTTTCCGCATCGAGAATAAGGATTCCGTCACGCGCCGCTTCAAAAAGTCGGCGGTAACGGATTTCGGAAGTCCGCGAAGCACTCAGCGAAGGGATAGTCGAATTGTCGGTATCGTCCAGGATAATCATTTTAATTAAGAAAAGAATTGAAGTAGGGGAAATACATCATTTACTACAATTAAAAACCGACTTCAGTGTTGAGGAATTAAGTTACAACTGGCAAAGTATAACGATTGAATAAACTCTTGTCTGTGCGCTATCACACAAGAGTTTTTTTGAATTTTAGCGTGAATTGTTAGTTAAATTCCGGGCAAGGGGTTCATTTGCAGGTCTTACTTTTTCACGGAATTTTTCCGGTTGTCCCAAAAATTACTGCGGCGTGTTTCCCAACGGGTGTTTTGGCTATGCTCGATTTGCCTGGCGCGCAGAAAGCCGCGGGCGTCTATTTCAATCGGCGGCTC
>JBDTZT010000717.1:0-2766 GCA_040005005.1 Actinomycetota bacterium | reverse complement strand
AGATTACAGTACTGTCCCAATGGTGTGTTGTCACAATAAAAAACTCTTTGCGTCGGAGCGTGGATAAAAGCGTCCGGCTGCGTCGTTTGAAAAACGGCGGAAAAGCCTTCATTTAATTAAATATTGAATGAAAGCGAATATGCTTAGCGTTTTTCAAACGAAGCGCGGACGCTTTCTTCCGCACTCTGACTGAAAGCCTTTATTTTTAACCGGGAGCGGGCATTAAAAGTCAACATAATAAAATTGCAGCCTTTCAGCTTCGCCCCATGAAACTTTTTTAAATTTGCTTTTAGAACCGATTCGAGATTGATAGACGGCAAAAAAGTCCAACCAACTTTCAGGTTTATTGCCCGTGATCGCAATTGGCGAACCGAAAGTTCGCCAGACATTTATGAAAAATTTGCTTTTAGCCGGTCTAAATTGACATTTTAAGAAATGTCAGTTAAGCGGTTGACTAAAAATGTGTCAATATTGAAAACTAATATTATTTTCGAAATATATTCTCATTATTATTTCCAAAGCTACTGAAATTGGAACTTAAAAAAATAAGGTGCCTCTCAAAACGGAGCGATTTTTTTATATGTATTTTACGGAGCGAATCTAATGTCAAAGATAAATTTCATCGGGTTGAATTTCTTTAGGCGGTGGCGTTCTCTAATTATCATTTTTTGTTTGATTTATGCAATTAATGCCCAGAACAATAAATTAGACCGAAACGCCGGGTTTCCCCATTTACAAAAAACCGGCAACGTCACCCAACTAATTGTCAATAATAAGCCTTTTCTGATTTTAGGCGGTGAGCTTCATAATTCCAGTTCTTCGAGCCTCGAATATATGAAGCCAATCTGGCCAAAACTGGCGACGATGCATCTTAACACCGCACTCGCGGTTGTTTCGTGGGAGCAGTTTGAACCAACCGAGGGCAATTTTAATTTTGCGGTCGTCGACGGATTGATTCAGGAAGCGAAAAACAATAATCTGCACCTTGTTTTGCTCTGGTTCGGAAGCTGGAAGAACGGCAACTCGCGCTATCCGCCGCCGTGGGTCAAAGCTGACCAAAAGCGTTTTCCGCGAGTACGGAATAAAGACGGTAAAACCCTCGAAATTCTTTCGACGCTAAGCGATGCAAACCGTGACGCGGATGCCCGCGCTTTTTCCGCGTTAATGAAGCATATCCGCGAAGTTGATACGCAGCAGACGGTAATTATGATGCAGGTCGAAAATGAAGTCGGCGTCCTTGGCGATTCGCGCGACCGCAGCGATGCGGCAAATGCGGCTTTTGCCAAACCCGTTCCGAAAGAATTGATGGATTATTTGGTGCCGAATAAAAATACTTTGAGCCCGAAATTGCGGCAGGTTTGGGAGACTTCCGGTTTAAAAACCAGCGGCACCTGGGCGGAAATATTCGGTCAGACGCAAGCCGCCGATGAGATTTTTATGGCGTGGAATTACGCTCGTTACCTGAACCGCATCGCCGCCGCGGGCAAAGCGGAATATCCGCTGCCGATGTTCGTTAACGCGTGGATCGTCCAGCCCGAAGACAAAATGCCGGGTGATTACCCGTCGGGCGGCCCGCAGGAACATGTCCACGATGTCTGGCGCGCCGCGGCGCCGCAAATTGATATTCTTGCTCCCGACATTTATTTGCCTCAATTTCCTGAAATTTTAGAATCATACAGCCGAAACGGAAATCCGATTTTAATTCCCGAATCAATGGCGGGAGCAAAAGGCGTTGCCAATGCTTTTTACGCAATCGGTCAACAAAATGCGATCGGTTATTCGCCGTTCGGTATCGAAGAACGCGAAATTGACCCTGAAAATGGCGCACTCTCTAAAGGTTACGCCATTCTCGGGCAGCTCGCTCCGCTGATTCTCGAACATCAGACAAAAAATGAAACGGCGGGCGTTTGGCTGACCAGGGCAAATCCCGCCCAAAAAGTCCAACTCGGAAACTACCTGATTGATTTTAATTTGCGTCGTAATCGCCGCCAGCCAAATGAATTGCCCGATCAGGGTTATGCAATTGTGATTGCGAGCGGAATTGATGAATTTATTATTGCCGGAACGGATACGGAAGTTGTTTTTTCGCCGCAAACGACTGAAAAGGGAAATTTTGCCGGACTCGCGACCGTTGAAGAAGGAATTTTTAATAACGGACGCTGGATTCCGGGCCGCCTGTTGAACGGCGATGAAGTGCAGCTGCGTTACGATTATTCCGCGGCGGCGCAGAGTAATCAATCGGCGGCCGGACTTCGTTTCGGAGCCAATGGCCCGACGATTCAGCGCGTCAAATTATATCGGTATCAATAAAAGGCAAAAACATAAATTTTTAAAGTTAAAATTTATGTTCAACTCAGTGTATTCATCAACGGAGAAATTCTATGAAATCAGTTCGCGCAATGTTAATCGTATTGACAGTCGTTATTTTTATTCCGTGGATTGTGCCGGCCCAACTGCAGCGACCTGAAACAAATTTCAAAATCTTTCAATTTCCGGCCGATAAAATACCAACCGTTGACGGCAAAATTGATGATTGGGCGATCGTTCCGGATAGTTATGCGATCGGCACTGACCAGCTTGTTGACGACACCGGAAAATATAAAAGTCCCGACCCGAAAAATCTGGATGTGAAGGTGCGCGTCGGTTATGTCAAAGGCATCAACCGACTTTATTTTCTCTATGAGGCGTATGACAATTACTGGGATTTTTCGCGGACTGATTTGCATAACGATACATTTGAAGTCGTTGTGGACGCCGACCTTTCCG
>JBDTZT010000716.1:0-2768 GCA_040005005.1 Actinomycetota bacterium | reverse complement strand
TTTTAAAGGGTAATTAATAAATGTTTCAAAACTCAAAAACAAGTCAGTTTTATGGAAGATTTTGAATTCGGCAATGATATCACTACAGTTTTCGCACACCTTATTTAAATCATCCCAAGCTCAAACTGTTGATTTAAGTTTGATAATGAAGAGAAAGTTCAGATCAATCTTTTCAATTTTAGTTTTACTATTACGGTTTTATTCTGCCGCTTGATAGTCAATAAATATTCCTTTCCTGGTTGCTTAAACATTTTTGAAAGTTTGTCTAAATTGAATTTTTTGATTGAACGTCCATTTATACTAATAATTTCATCACCGGCTTGCAGTCCGGCACGGTTTGCCGGGAAATCTTTTCTGACGACTTTAATTCTTATTTCATTAAAGTTATTTGTTCCCGTAATCAGTTCAAGCCCGCTCAAATCGCTCTCAAACGGCTCATTGAAGAATTTATTTGGTTTCAGCAATATCTTTTGCGATTCGTAATCCAAAACAACCGTAAACCGTCGAAAAATCTCGGTTCCGATTAATCCTGCATCCTGCCCCGCGCCAGTACCTTCGGTGTCCTGCGAGATGCTAATAATCGGATTTTTAAATTTATATCGACCGATTCGCAGCGCGTTAATCCGGGCATCAATAAAACTTGTGTCTCCGCCAACCCCCGCCCCGCCGATTCCTTCAGCAGTTTTTAATTTAGGCAAAGTGTCTAAAATCTTATTTTTGTTGGCAAAAGGACGGTTAATCTGTAAACTCCGGCTTGATCCGGTATCCAGCTCAAAATCGGCGGCGATTGTTTTATTTCCATCGAGGAGCAGTTCAATTTCGGTATAAGGAACATTATCAATATTTTTAATCGCAATTGCCTGAGGGTCTTTGGAAAGGTTGTAAATTTTATAATTGTAAAAAGTCAGAGTTTGACCGGCGTGATCTATTACAACGACAAAGTTTTTAATAAAATCTGTCCCGATAATGCCCTGAACTCGTCGCCCGAAATACGGCGGCAGAATATCAAGCGAAACGAGCGCAATCCTTTGTTGAAAAGCTTCGACCCCAGGCAGTGAAACCGCCGCATTTTCGACCACAGTTCCCTCAACTGCGCCCCCGCCTGCATTTAAGTTGGCTGTTCCGTTATTGACGAGTCCAAGTTGTGCCGCTAAATTTTTATCTAAAACATTAATGCTCGCACCGGTATCAAAAATACACCAAACTGGCTGAGAATTATTTATCCGAAACTGAATGAGTATATTATTCTCAAATAATTCAAACGGGACTTTAACGAAACCCTTTTCCGAAGCTAAACGAAAGCTTGGCGATTTAATTTGAGCCAAAACTGCCGGATGGATAAAGATTATCAAAGCCGCAAATATTAGATATGTTTTCCTGTAATGTTTGATGAACATAATTTTCTTAGAAATAACGCCTTAATAATTACTACAGAATAAAAAAAAACCTGCATTTATGAAATCTCCCAAATGATTATCTCAAACAAATTAGGTTCGAGTATATTGGAGACCGACAAGGATAAAACAAGGGGTGCAAAAACTAGTGTGATATTGTTGCCCAATTCATTTTGGATAAATTTAACCGGGCAAAATCGTCAAAATTCGCCGACTTATTTTTAGTTTACATTGACGATTTTGAATTGGGCAACAGTATCGGGGCGTTTACGAGATGCTTTGGAAGTAGTTGATTCTGCTTCACCACTAATAACATATAAAGCGTAGGGTTTTTATTAGTGTTTTGGCGAAAGAAATTCTTTAACTCCTGAAAGACCGCTTTTTTGATATGCGTATTCGACCTGCACCACAAGCTAAAGACAAAATCAAAAAGTAAAGGTTATTTGAATTTACAAAAAGACGCGGAAGGTTTAAGGAAAACTTTCCGCGTCTTGAATTCTCTCTACTATTGAAAATCTATTCGCCTAAATACGCTTCTTTGACGCGCGGGTCGGCGGCGAGTTGTTTTGAATCGCCTTCCATCACGATCCGGCCTGTTTCCATCACATATGCGCGGTCGGAATGCAGAAGCGCGGCGTTGGCGTTTTGTTCGACGAGCAAAATGGTCGTGCCTTCGGCGCGGATGTTGTCAATCGCTTGAAAAATCGTGTGGACGACGATCGGCGCGAGACCGAGCGACGGTTCATCAAGCAGCAGCAGGCGCGGACGCGACATCAACGCACGAGCCATCGCGAGCATTTGCTGTTCGCCGCCCGAAAGCGTTCCCGCCTTTTGCTGTTCGCGTTCTTTCAGACGCGGAAACATCGCAAAACCTTTTTCCATATCGTCGGCGATACCTTTTTTGTCGTTGCGGATATAGGCGCCCATTTCGAGATTTTCGCGCACCGAGAGGTTGGCGAAAACGCCGCGTCCTTCGGGCGACATCGCCATTCCCATTGAAACCAGCTTGTGCGCCGCCATTCCGTCAATCTGTTTGCCTTCATACATAATTCGCCCGTTTCGCGGTTCGAGCAAACCTGTAATTGTGCGCAGCGTCGTTGTTTTACCCGCGCCATTGGCACCGATTAAGGTCACGACTTCGCCTTGATTCACTTGTAAGTTAATGCCGGTCAAGGCTTCGATCGCGCCGTAATTGACTGATACGTTTTCTAAAGTCAACATAAGAGTTTTGGTCTTTGGTCTTTGGTCTTTGGTTTTTGCTCTATTTGGTTGAAAATACCTGTTCAAACCACAAAAAAACAAACACAAAAAATTAATCTCCGAGATAAGCCTCGATAACTTTCGGGTCGTTTTTAATGTCGGCGGGAAGTCCGA
>JBDTZT010000089.1:0-9262 GCA_040005005.1 Actinomycetota bacterium | reverse complement strand
AATCAAACCTTTGTTGACGTAAAAGAATCCGCCGGGAAGCGCGAAGGCATTTACTTCGTCGGTATCAATAACTTTGATGGTAAAAGGAACTTTGGCATCCGAATGAAGAACGATGTTTTGACCGATGCGGTTAATATATTCCGTGACCATTTCATCGTCAACCAGCTTTGCCTGTTGTTCGACTTCCAACGCCAGCTGGCGACCAACTTGCATTTCTTTTTCCTTTGAACCGCCGAGCCAACCCCAAAATTTATCGCCGCCACTATTGATATTGCGTTTGCCGATCATACTCGGGTCTTCATTGACGGCGAGCGTTTTGCTTCCATCGGTTTGGGGAGCGGTGGTTTGCTTTTCCTGCTTTTTATTATCTTTTTTGTCTTTCCGGTCGTCTTGTTTGGTCTGTGTGTCGGTGGTTTGGGCGCCAATACTTAACGGCGCAATTGCCGTCGCGCTCAACAAAAAAGCGAACATCAAAAAAAACGTCCCAAATTTACGGTATAATCCTCTGCGCATATCTTATCTCCTAAAATTGACTCAAGCCGATATTGGAATATTAACTTTTCCTGGTTTGTAAAAGCAACGCCTGTAGGATGCAAATATTTGGCGAAAAGTTGTTAAATCTGGAACATTTTTAGAAAAAATAAAAAAAATCAGCAAATTTGTGCTAAAACTGTTTTTTTTAGCGCGAAAAATTGGTAAAGTATTAAATGCCGAACAGTTTTTCGGCATTCCGCGGGATAATTAAAATCCTTTCCAGACGCATTTCAAAATCCGCCGGTTCAAAAAATGAAACGCATAAACGAAAAAGTAAAAGATTTAGTCGAAGTCCGTTCATATAAAAGTCTGCACGATTATATTTCGGACCCGACCGAAACGTTGGCCGCCTATCATTTTACCGATGCGACTTCCGAGATGATGTCGAAATGGCTCGATAAGGTGGCGGAAGTAGAAGTTGAAAACGGACAAACGATGGCCTTGGCCGGTTATCGCGGGGTCGGTAAAAGTCATTTTTTAGCAACGCTCGGCGCGATTGTGTCACAACCGGAACTTCGTTCGAGGATTTCCGACCAACACGTTTCGGTCAGTACCCAGCGTCTCAAACGACGGCGTTATCCGGTCGCGTTTGTGCGGCGCGGCACGCACGAGACATTTTTTGAAGAACTGAAAGAAGGAATCGCCAAAACCTTTTCGATTGAAGTTACGGAATTGAGTAATTCACTGCCTGATTTGCTCAAAATGGCGGCTGAAAAAGCGGGTGATTTACCGTTCGTGCTGATCATTGATACGGCTTTTGAACGCGCCTCGCGGGTGGCGCGGGATGACGGCGTGATTTTGGGCGAAATTGCCGAGAATGCGAAGCAACAGAACATATTTGTCGGCGTTGCGCTCGATGATGACATCGCCGGGGCGGACGGCGTAAATTCCGCGATTGCGCGTTCATTTTCGATTGACTATCTCGATCAGGAACATCTCTATAAAATCGTTGACACGCACGTTTTTCCTAAACATCGGCAAACCCGGCCGCTGCTTCAGGAGATTTACCACTATTTCCGCGAGGTTTTGCCGAATTTCAGTTGGAGCGAACAGCGTTTCAGCGCACTTTATCCGCTTCATCCGGTAATTTTAGAAACCGCGCCTTTTGTCCGTCTTTACGCGCACGAATTTGCTCTTTTGAGTTTTGCCTCGGAGGCGGGAAGCAAAATCTTAGGTCGTCCGGCAAATTCGCTGATTGCTTTGGACGAGGTTTTCGATTGCACCGAAAATGCTCTGCGAAAGGTTGAAGATTTACAAGAAGCCTTTGCCGCTTACGACAAATTAAACACTGAAGTGGTCAGCACTATTCCGGTGATGCAGAGGCTTCAGGCGAAACTGATTCTCAAAGGATTACTGCTTTTGTCGCTGGACGGCGACGGCACAACTGCCGGAGAAATCTGTGCGGCGATGCTGATTTTTGACGAAAATAACCCGCAAAATGGTTTGCGGATGGTCGAGAATCTGCTTGAAACCTTTTGTTCGGTTTTGCCCGACCAGATTTGGCACAAACTCGAAGAAGGCCGGGAAATTCGCTACAGTCTGAAAGTCAGCATCAAGGAAAATCTCAATAATTCGCTGAACGAAGCCGTCGCGAAAGTCTCGCCGACGGTAATTCCGAAAATTTTGCGGAAGATTGCGCGGGAACGATTTGCGGATTGGACTTTCGGCGAGGAAAGCGAAGTCGGGAAAAGCGCGACTTGGACGGATTCGCAGATTGTCTGGCGCGGCGGCTGGCGGCGCGGAAGATTAAGTTGGAATCTCGAAAATGACGATTCTGATTTAACGCCAATGCCTGCCAATCTTGATGTTTTGGATTGGATGGTGATTATCAGCGGTGAACAGCCGATTTTACCGACCCTTGAAACTGCGGACGAAGTTCCGCGAGTTTATTGGCAGCATACGCCGCTCAGACCGGCTGAAATCGAAACAATTTTGCGGTATTACGTTTTGCTCCACGACCCGGATTTGCGCGAAGAATTCGGCGACCAGATTCGCGCCGCCGGACACGCCCATTCGTTGGCCGTCGAAAAAATCTGGAATCGTATTTTTCTCACCGACGGCAAACTCGTCATCGCCGGTTTTGATTTCAATTTCAACGAAGAAGCGCGAACCGCGCAAAGTTTATCGGAAATTTTTACGACGATGCTCGAGCCGCTCTTTGAAATGCAGTTTCCGACGCATCCGGTTTTCACACAGCCGCTCGGAATGACGGAAGTTTCATCGCTCGTCAGCGATCTTTTCAGCGGCACCCGGCAAAATCTGGCGGAAGTTCAGCGCCTTGCGGAACTTTTTGCCCTGCCACTCGGTTTGGTGACGAAACGCGGCAATTCGTTTGTTTTAGAATCGGAAGAAAATCTTTTGAAATTGCCGTTGGCGCAGGACATTTTATCGCTTGTCAAAAATTCCGGCGAAGAAACCATTTCGCTCCGCATGGTCTATCGTTATCTGAAACGCGCTCCAATCGGGCTTGTCCGCGAGGCTCAACATTTGATCTTAACGGCTCTGGTCGCCAATCGGCAAATTGAATTCGTAACGACCAAAGGCGACCGGATTAGTCGCCGTTCGCTCGATTTAAAAATCATCTGGGACGACATCGAAGGCATCGCGCTTCCGTCGGCGGTCACGTATCCGAACGAGCGTTTGACCGAGTGGGCAAAGATTCTGACAACTGCCGATAATTTTACTTCGATAAGTTTGCCCGAAGACTGCGAAGCGGTCAAAAACGGCTTACGAAACTGGCTGTTTGACTGGCAAAAAACACAGCTTTTGGATCGTTTTAATGAATTGCCGGACGAGATTTTGAATACGAAAATCTGGCGTTTATCTGTTTTGGCGGAGAAAACATTCGGCTCGGTGGCGACGACCGCGACGGCGATTTTGGACGATTCAATCACCCTTGACGAAGGTTTGCACCGCATTGCCGATGCTTTTTCAGATTCGGAAGAAGAATTTTTTGCCCGCACGAAAGATTTGGTTGTGATGGAAGATTTTATCAGCGGAACCGGGCGCCGCGCAGAAATCTCGACCTACCTGGCGGTTTGCGAGACGACGGACGACGAGAAAATCGAACATTTTCGCGATAAGCTGGTTGAAATCATCAAGGATACGATTATTAATCCGAGTCAGTTGACGAATCGTGAGTTGGAAAATGTCTGGCAATTGTTTCACGCCGGTTTTTCCGAGTATTTTGCAGTCAGCCACGATATGGTGATGAAGTCGCATCCCTTGCAGGAACAGTTTGACGAGATAATGCGGAGCGATGATTGGTGGGAATTTGAAAGTCTCTCGAAACTGCCGATTTTCCCGCACGTTTTTTGGAAGGAAGCGCAGAAAATATGTCAGCAATTCAGAGAATTAGACTGCCGTTTCAGTGTTCGTGAAATGCTTGAAACGCATCCGTTTTGCGCGTGTTCGTTCAATCTCGAACAAATCGGTGAATGGGAAGCCTTACCGCTGACCTTACAGCAAACGATTCACAAAGGACGCACGAGTTACCGCAAGATTTTGATGACGCTCAAAGGCACACTCGTGCAATTAATATCGCGCTTTGCCAATCACCCGACGGAGAATGAATATTCAGCCGCCGCCAAACATTTAATCCAAATTTTTACTGAAGAAAACAGCATTCCGCCGCTCAATAACGCCGAACTGTTTATCCTCCAAAAGTCGTTTGAAAACCTGCCGACCTCGCTCCTGCTCAAAACGAGTTTTCCGGCAACCAATGATTTTATCAGCCGCGCCGAACTGAAAGATCAGGTCAACGAATGGCTCGATGAACTGCCCGATGAACCCGTGATGTTGAAGATTTAACCATAAAATTCGACAGGTTTTATTTGAAAGTTTTCTACTTTGCCGCTAATTATCCGTAGGTTGTCAAAAACAATGTCAACCTGGCCGATTGTTTTGCCAATGCTTTTTTTTTCAACCGCCTATAACTTTTGTTTTCAGCAAAATCAAAAAAAGAATGTAATTTTCAAAAAAAAATGAAAATTACATTCTTCCGGTTAATAATCTACAAGGTTTTTGACTCGTCTTTATTCGTCATCTTCGTGCGCCCGGACCCGGCCGGAGGCGACGGCATCGTCAACCACTTTTTGTGACAGATTGTGCGGCAATGGATCGTAATGCGAAAACTGCATATGATAAGTGCCGCGGGCCTGCGTCACGGAGTTTAGTTTCGATTGATAATCGAGCATTTCGGAGAGGGGAACCTGCGCTTTGATGATTTGTTGTTTGCCGCGCATATCCATTCCCGAAACGCGACCGCGCCGCGAGTTTAAATCGCCCATAATATCACCCGAAACTTCCATCGGACAAAAAACCTCAACGTCCATTACCGGTTCTAAAAGCGTCGGATGGGCTTTTTCCATGGCGGCGCGGAAGGCTTTTCGGCCGGCGGCGCGAAAAGAATGTTCGTCCGAATCAACCGAATGATAACTTCCGTCAATCAGCGTTACTTTGAAGTCAACCAGCGGATAACCGGCGACCGCTCCGCCCTGCGCGGCTTCGATAATTCCTTTTTCGATGGCCGGACGGAAGTTATGCGGAACAGCTCCGCCAAAGATTTTGTCAACCCATTCAAATCCGCTGCCGCGCTCAAGCGGTTCAAAGATACATTTACAATCGCCGAACTGACCCCGGCCGCCCGATTGTTTTTTATGGCGGCCCTGAACTTCGACTTGTTGCGTAATTGTCTCTTTATATGGAACTTTCGGGGGATGAAGCGTGACTTCGACGTGATAACGGTCGTTTAATTTGGCAACCACCGTTTCGATATGCAGCTGGCCCGAACCGGAAAGAATAAATTCTTTGGTTTGCGGGTCGCGGTCGAAGTGCAAACTCGGGTCTTCTTCGAGAATTTTATGCAGTGCCGCCGAGATTTTATCTTCGTCGGCGCGTGATTTCGGCTCAATCGCAAAGGCGATCGCGGCTTCGGGGTATTCGACTTTCGTGTAACAAATCGCGTTCGATTTATCGCAGAGCGTATCGCCGGTTTGCGTGTCCTTTAGTTTGACCACCGCAATAATATCGCCGGTTTGCGCTTCATTTACTTTGTCTAAAGTCTTGCCGGAAATAACGTGCAGTGCGCCGAGTCTTTCTGCCGTGTCGCGGCTCGAATTATAAACGGTTGCATCGCTTGAAACTTTGCCCGAAACGATTTTCATGACATTGATTCGGCCCGCAAATGGATCGGCGATGGTGCGGAAAACATACGCGGAAAAAGGTTCGTCGTTCGAATATTTACGCGCAATCCGGTCGCCGACGCTTTCCGGATTCGTAAATCCGAATTCCGATTCGTGGGTTGCCGGATTCGGCGCAAACTCGACGATATGATCAAGCAAAATCGAAAGTCCGGCGAGATTGCCGGCGGAAACCGCATAAACCGGACACAGCTTGCTCGCGGCGATGGCTTTGGCAAGATTCGGATAAATATCTTCCTCGTCGAGCGTGCCGTTATCAAAGTATTTTTCCATCAGCGCGTCGTCCGATTCGGCAACGAGTTCGATAATTCTTTCACGGGTCGTTTCAAAAACGTCGCGCCCCGTTTCGGGAATCGGAATTTCCTTCGCTTTACCGTTGGCATCGAATTCGTAAGCCTTTTGATGAACGACATCAACCACGCCTTTAAAGTTTTCTTCCGAACCAATCGGCAGCGTGAACGGCACAATCGAACGGGCAAATGAATCTTTCGCGGTATCAAGCGCATGTCCGAAATCCGAATGCTCCTTATCGAGTTTGTTGATGATCATAAAACGCGGCAAAATAAACTCGTTGGCATAACTCCAAGTTTTTTCGGTCTGAACTTCAATGCCTTTGACACCGTCAACGACAACCACCGCGCAATCTACCACCCGCAGCGCGGGACGAGCATGCGAAACAAACGCCGCGTAACCGGGCGTGTCAATCAAATTTATTTTCGCATCTTTGTATTCGAGATGCGCGAAGTTGTTGTTCAGCGAAACTTTTCGGGCGATCGAATCCTCCTCAAAATCGGTCATGGTTGTTCCTTCGTCAACCTTTCCCCAACGGCTAGTTGTTCCGGCAACATGGAGTAAAGAAGCAATTAGCTGAGTTTTACCCGCGTCGCCGTGTCCAATGACCGCTAAATTTCTGATATTTTCAGTTGTAAATGCTTTCATCTTCGGCAAGATTCTCCTATTTGATTAAATTCCATACTCTAAATTCCGGATTCCGGATCAAGACCTCCGAATTCAAATTGGGCTTTAGAATTCGGAATTCGGAATTTCGATTGTTGGTAAGAATTTAATTTAAACCTAAAGCGGGCAGATAGCAAGAAAAGACGCGGTATTGTCTGCCAGCCGCAATAAAATCCTTTTGATTTAGATAATTATCCATTATAATAAATAAAAACGCGCAGGGAAATTGAAATCAGACGGATTCAGGCGCTGCTTCAGTTTTCAAGTGTGTGTAAAAACAAAGCATTTTTTGTCAGAATGCAGATAAGTACTGTTTAGGCAATTCTTAAGTGTATCTTGTAAATTCAGCACAATCCTTGGGGTTTGAATGCCGGATCTTTTCAACCCTCAAGAGATTTAAACGATTCTTTGACGGAAAATGGATCGCATATAATGAAATAAATCTGTGAATTATTGTTATTGGTCAAACCTAAAACAGGGTGATTTGAAATTTTGAGAGTCTGCCGAGTTTAATTTTGTGGCCGCAGTTTGAGAACTATGAGGAAAATTATGAGAGAAAATTGTCTGAAATATATTTTTATTAAACTGTCATTCGTATTTTTAATTTTGTCGGGACTTTTTTCGGTTTACGGCGTGGCGGGCGATATTGATACGAGTTTTAACGCTGCGGCATTTGGCATCAGTAACGGTACGGTATCGGTCATAAAAAAACAATCTGACGGGAAATTTCTCGTCGGCGGAACCTTTACGGAAGTTAACGGTCAGGTCACGGCCGGAGTTGCGCGTTTGAATGCCGATGGAACGATCGATACGACTTTCTCCTCGCCCGAGTTCGGGAATGGTACCGGAGTCGGCGGAGCAATTCTCGCGATCGGCATTCAATCGGACGGCAAAATTGTTGTCGGCGGAGATATTTACGGCGTTAACGGCATTTTTAATAAGAAGCTCTATCGTCTCAATCCGGACGGCTCATTGGATAATACATTTCAAGCGCCGTCATTTGATAACGGCACGACCACGGTTGTTAATGACATCGAAATTCAGCCGGACGATAAAATCGTAATCGGCGGACAATTTAATATTTTTACGGGCGGGGCGGCCAGTAATTTTGCCCGTTTTAATGCTGATGGAACGCTCGACGGAACATTCGCAGATTTTTCCACTGTCGGGATAATTTACAATCTGGAAATCCAAACGGACGGAAAAATCCTAACAGCCGGGAACTCAGTCGTTCGCCGCACGGCGGACGGATCGAACGATTCGAATTTTAGCGCGCCATCGTTTGTCGCGAGCAGCATCTATGCGTTGAAAATCCTGCCGGACGGCAAAATCATTATCGGCGGACAATTTAATTCCGTCAACGGTTTTCCGCAGGGAAACATTGCAAAACTAAATTCGGACGGTTCGCTTGATATTAATTTTAATCTAAACAACACGGGAGCCAACAGCCTGGTCAATGATATTCTGCCGGCGCCCGACGGAAAGCTGATCATCACCGGGTATTTTACAACTTACAATTCGGTCGCGCACCAAAAAATTGCCCGGCTCAATGCCGACGGAACGCTCGATACTTCATTTCAAAATAATCCGCTGCTGGTAAATCTCTTTGCGAAAGATGCCGAATATTTTGCCGACGGCAAAATATTGCTCGGCGGCGGGATTCAGATTGGTGCCGCTCCGCAGCTTATCCGTTTAAATACCGATGGAAGTCCTGACGCTTCAATTGATTATAATGTTGCCAAAGGAGGTAAAGTGCGTGAAATTCTTCAGCAGCCCGACGGTAAGATTCTGATCGCCGGGCAATTTTCGGCTGTAAACGGAGTTAAACGCAATTCCTTGGCGCGCTTGAATACGGACGGAAGTTTGGACACCTCGTTTGTTCCATATTTTAACAGCTCGCAGCCACCGCAAATACTTAATGCGCTCGCTCTGCAGCCCGACGGCAAAATTATTGTCGGCGGTTTTAGCGGGGTTACTTTGACCCGATTGAATACGGACGGATCACAGGACCTGACTTTTAATCTGCAGCTATCGACCAGCAGCGGAGTAATTGATGTGGCGCTCCAGTCCGACGGGCAAATTTTAGCAGGCGGAGACCTTTTTTTACCTAATTCTCAGGTTAAGAAAATAATCAGATTAAACCAAAACGGAACGATCGACACCTCGTTTGCGATAAACCAACCGAACTCAACCGTCTTTAGAGTCAGCCTTCAGCCTGACGGAAAAATTTATATCGGCGGAGTTTTTACCCAAATCGGTTCTTCGCTGCGCGGTCGGATCGCCCGTCTAAATAGCGACGGTTCGCTGGATACAGCCTTCAACCCGCCCGGCGGCGCGAATGGCGATGTTTATAATCTTGCCGTTCAGTCAGATGGTAAAGTCGTTCTAGGCGGCATCTTTACCGGCTTAAACGGCAGTCTCAACCAGCAGCGAATCGGCAGATTGAATTCGGACGGTTCGCTTGACACGTCGTTTGTTCAATCGGCAAACGCTTCGGTCAATACATTGAAGATTCAGCCGGACGGAAAAATTCTGATGGGCGGAACCTTCTCGTTGATCGGCGGAACGCA
>JBDTZT010000715.1:0-2771 GCA_040005005.1 Actinomycetota bacterium | reverse complement strand
GGCTCGCGTTACAAAGAGCGCAACGGCGGTTATACTCGTATTATTAAACTCGGTCGCCGAAAGGGCGACAACGCAGAAATGGCGGTTATCGAATTAGTGGATAATCCGCGAGAACTGGCGGCGAAAAAATAAGGAGTAAAGCTGAATGAGTGACCAGACGGCTTCAGCCAAAGCAAAAGTAGAAGCGAGCGGACGCAAAACCGGTCGCGTTGCAAAAAAGCAAAGCCCGACAACCGAAGCTTCGTTGAATATGGCGGAGTTGCGCGAACTGGCCGAACTTGTCAATGAACACGGATTTACCGATTTTGAGTTTGAAAACGAAAATATCCGCATTCGTTTGAGCAAAACGGCACCGCCGCAAATTGTTCAGGCGGTTCAGCCGGTTGCCGCTTCGACTGTTTCCGCCCCGCAAACGACTGAACAAACTGAAAATGTTACAGCCGAAACGCCGGCCGCCGTCGCAGAAGAATTATACATAATAAATTCACCGATTGTCGGCACCTTTTACCGTTCACCATCGCCTGACAAAGCACCATATATTCAAGAAGGCGATAAAGTTTCTGACAGCACGGTTGTTTGTATTGTCGAGGCGATGAAACTGATGAATGAAATTCAAGCGGAAACTTCGGGCGAGGTTGTTAAAATTTACGTCGAAAACGGGCAGCCGGTCGAATACGGACAGCCGCTTTTCGGAATTAGGAAGTAAAGATTAGCCACAGAGAAAACAAAGAACACAGAGAAATTTTTAAGAGGTTGTTTTGTCTTATAAAATTTCTCTCTGTGAACTCTGTGAACTCTGTGGCTAAAATCTTATAATGAAAAGACGCGAAATTCGCAAAATTTTAATCGCCAATCGCGGCGAAATTGCCTGCCGGATAATCTGGACGTGCAAGGAAATGGGGATCAAAACGGTTGCCGTTCATTCCGAAGCTGACCGCGACGCGCTTCACGTTCGTTTTGCCGACGAAGCAATTTGTATCGGCCCGGCGCCGTCAGCACAAAGCTATTTGAACATTTCCGCCATCATCAGCGCGGCGGAAATCACCAATGTTGATGCGATTCATCCGGGTTATGGTTTTTTGGCTGAATCGGAAACTTTTGCGAAAATCTGTGAAGACTGCAACATAAAATTTATCGGACCGCGCCCGGAAGTGATCGGAATGATGGGCGATAAGGTCGAAGCGCGGCGCACGATGAGTGCAGCCGGAGTTCCGATTTTGCCGGGCTCGCCCGAACCGATTGAAGATGCCGACGAAGCGATCCGAATTGCGAAGGAAATCGGTTTTCCGGTAATCATTAAAGCGGCGGCGGGCGGCGGCGGACGCGGAATGCGGATCGTTCGCGCCGAAGAAGATTTGGCTAATAATCTCGAACTCGCCCAAATCGAAGCACTCGCGGCCTTTAAAAACGGCTCGGTTTACATCGAGCGCTATATCGAACGCCCGCGCCACATCGAAATTCAGGTTTTGGCCGACGAACACGGAAATGTAATTCATCTCGGCGAACGCGAATGTACAATTCAACGCCGCCATCAGAAATTATTGGAAGAAGCACCTTCGCCCGTGATTACGCCCGAACAGCGCGAACAGATGGGCGCGGTGGCGGTCAATGCCTGCCGGGAAATCGGGTATTCGAGTGCGGGAACTTTTGAATTTTTGCTTGACGAAGACGGTTCATTTTACTTTATGGAAATGAACACGCGAATTCAGGTTGAGCATCCCGTCACGGAAATGGTTACGATCATTGATATTGTCCGCAACCAGATTTTGATTGCCGAAGGCGCTGATTTGGGCTACGTTCAATCAGATGTCCAGATTTTCGGACATTCGATCGAATGCCGTATCAATGCCGAAGACCCGGTAAAATTTACACCTTCACCGGGGCGAATTACGGCTTTGAATCTGCCGGGCGGTCCGGGCGTTCGGGTTGACACCGCAGTTTATCCGGGTTATGTTGTTCCGCCGTATTACGATTCGATGATCGCGAAACTTATTGTCCACGCCCGAACCCGCGAAACGGCGATTGCGCGGATGCGCCGGGCACTTGAAGCGATGGTGGTCGAAGGGATAAAAACGACGATTCCGCTTCATTTAAAGATTATGAACGACGAAAAATTTCAGAAAGGAAATTTTTCGACGAAGTTTATGGAAGAGTTCAGGCAATAACCGCACATTGATTGTTGCGCGTCTTTTGTGGTAATTTGGTAAAGACTATTAACCTATCAATTAACAGTTAAAGAAATAAAATTTTCGCGGTTACCGTTTTCGATCAACGGAGTTACTGCGAGCAACAGGAGAGACTATTTTTAGTAAATAATATTTATGTCAACAGCTACGGAATTAAAAGAAAAAATCGTCAGCGATTATAAAACACACGGTTCGGACACCGGTTCATCACAGGTGCAGATTGCACTTTTGACGCAGCGCATCAATGAATTGACACTGCATTTCAGAATTCATAAGAAAGATAACAATTCTCGTCGGGGTTTATTAAAACTGGTCTCGCGCAGAAGAAAATTACTTGATTATCTCAAACGAAGAAATATTAATGAATATCACATAATTATTGAGAAATTAGGATTAAGAAGATAAGTCGGGAGTCGAGAGTCGAGAGTCTGAATTAAGACTATCTGACGACTCACGACTCACGACTCATAATGACTGCTTCGAGTCATCGTAGAACAGGTTCTCTCGAAGAATTTGCCAAAGGTTGCTGAACGTGACAGCGTAATAAGCCTTTCGCAGAAGAGAACAGTCGTTGAATAAAAAGTT
>JBDTZT010000714.1:0-2771 GCA_040005005.1 Actinomycetota bacterium | reverse complement strand
ACTCCTATGATGAAATGTCCACTCAAGAAAACGGATTTAAGCTTCCGTCTTCTCAAACTTTGTAAAATCCGTAAACATCCAATTGTTTTTCAATGTGTGATAAATCACCACCAGAAACTTTCTCGCTAACGCTATTTTGGCTTTGCCGGCTCCGCGTCGTTCTTTAACCGACTCGTAAAACTGTTTCAAATATTGACTGAATTTCTTTGCCACCAACGCGCATTGCAGTAATGCTGTTCGTGCCGCCTTATTTCCGTGTTTGGTGATTCGCCCGTGTCTGACCGATTGGTTTGAATTCGACACGCTCGGCACCACCCCGAAATAACTCGCCAGTTTGTTTTCCGTCTCAAAGTCCGCGACATCGCCGATCACTGCCGTTAAAAGGGCGGCGCTTTGTGGTCCGATTCCTTTGATTGAGAGCAAGTTTTCGTATCCTGCCAATTTCTCGCCCGCTTTGGCAATCACGTCTTCGGTTTCTTCGATCGATTTATCCAATTCGGCGATTTGCCGACTGATGATTTCTAACTGGATTCGTTCCAAGTCAGTCCAAACTTGCGCCAGAAGCCGCTTTCTGCCAAGCGCGCTTTTGACGCTTCTTTTGGCTTCCTGCCGCCCGCTGCCGATCACAAGGGCGTGCATGCGATTGAAAAGCGCGGTCCGCATCTCGACCAGATTTGTCCGTAAACTGCACAGACTTTGCACTTCGGCTTGCGCGTCCGTTTTTTGCCGAACGGTCGGCAGCATCTCCTTACTCGAAAACTCGGCGAGCAGTGCCGCATCCGCCCGATCGGTTTTCTTAACGCTTTTCGCGATCACCTCAAACTGACGCGGATTGACCACTTCGACCCGCTCGACATAACTTGCGATTTGTTTAATGAACCAGCGGCTGTTTGCCGTCGCTTCCACGGCGACCACGTCTGTTTTCGATAATTGATTCTGAAATCGTTCGATCTCACTTAACTGGAACTTTGCAAAACTTTGCGTCCCCTGCTCGCTCAAATAACAAACCACCAGATTATTACTGCGCGAAATCAACGCCTAAATGTCTCATCTCTGCTCCTTTGATTGTAAATCTCTTTGGAGTAGACTTCTTATTGAACGGCGGTGACCAGACTCCTATTCGAGGTCAAAATGTTTTCAAACTCGATTGAAAACGCCTCAGGATAGCTGTCCGGTTAAAGGTCTGATGATTATTCTGACGTACGCAATCAATAAGTTGCAGTTCGAGATTCAGCCTTTAACCTTGTCTACTCCTTTAATTATTTCCAACTTTTAGAGTAGCACCGTCGCTCATTTCATCATGCCATCTGAGGTTATCGAAAATTCTGGGCATTGAGATTGATAAAATTACTAAAAGATTTAACTTAATCTGAGTCCTGAGTAGAACTTCAATTTATTGGCAAGATGTTCGTCTGACATAGCTTGCAGTCCAACATCTTGAGCAATAATGTATTCCATAATCCCAACCAGCTTCTTGAATAAATCCGGTCGGTAAATCTGCGCCATAATTCGCCGAAAGTTGTTTCAATGCGATTCCGGATTTGCGAATGCAGTTTCTTTATTTCCGCTTCGGCAATGTCGTTTCTTGTTAGAAACAACACCCCTTCTGCTTCAAACATTTCCAGTTGAAAATCTTCTCCGCGATAGCCCAAATCCGCCAGACAAAGGCTGTCTTGTTCGATATACGTTTGCGACAAAATGATGTGCTTGGACTATCAAAATTCAATGTTGACTGGAACGAGAGAATCATTCGGCTGACTCAAGGCAAGGCTAAGAGAATTGTCGAGATACCGATGAACCAGAAAGTTTATGACCTTCTGATTAATAGGCGTCACAATGGGTCGGATTTATTCTTTCCGAGTCCAAAAACGGGCAAGCAAGGGCTTTCGGTGAAAACAGCCTGTTTGGGAGCTGCCAGACGGGCAAAGATAGGTCATTTAACGATTCGAGATTTGCGGCGAACATTCGGCACGAGGCTCGATGAAAACAACTACAACGATTCGACCATTACCAAGTTACTCGGACACAGGGACAACCGGAGTGTTCATCGTTACAAACGCGGAAAAGACATTCTGCGCGAAGCCGTTAATAGCCTAGAAAAACAAAACCCTGCCAAAATCCTGCCGCTACCGGCAAAGGAAAATCAACAGGTCGCTGCAAGTAGTTGAAAACAAATGGTGGAGACGAGGGGGATCGAACCCCTGACCTCTGCAATGCCATTGCAGCGCTCTCCCAGCTGAGCTACGTCCCCTTTTTTTCAATGCTTTGACTGAAAGTAACTTACATTTACAGCAAAAGCCGAATAAAAAATATAACAATCTGCTTTCGATAACGCAAATGTGGGCGGATAAATTTCGGATGCGAAAAGACTCACTCTTTACTTTTAAAAACTACGCACGGATAATACCTTTATCGGTTTTGCCGAATTTTATTGATGCGTCAACTAGAATTCTTAAAGCGTCAAATCTTGATCGCGCATATTTCGGAAATTCCCGTGCGGATAGATTTCCGATGGTTTTTTGTGTGGGCTTTGATGTCCTGGATTACGGCGGTCAATCTTTCCAATTCCAGATTGATTGATAACTTTTTGACCTGTCTTATCTTTGGCGCACTGACGACGCTGATTCTTTTTGTTTCGATATTTCTTCACGAATACGCCCACGCGTTGGCGGCGCGAATGGAAGGCGTCGAGGTTTTGGAAATCGTGCTTCATCCGTTTGGCGGTCTGGCCAGATTTCGGCGCGAACCCGATACGCCGCGCGCCGAATTTC
>JBDTZT010000713.1:0-2772 GCA_040005005.1 Actinomycetota bacterium | reverse complement strand
ATAATTTTCATATTTCTCCTTTTCCGCCCAGCGCGGAAATTGGTTAATGGTTTAACAAACGGGCAAAGTTCCCGACTTTGTCGGACAAACTTAATTTTGTCCGACCTTTTACGGTTGCGTGGGCAGTCGCGGAATTTCACCGCGTTCCTTTGCGTCGTTTGCTTTTTAATTTGGTTTTCGGTTTTTGGCTTTTGGTTTTTGAAAAAACAAAGACCAGAAGCCAAAAACCGAAAACCGTATTCTCAATAAATCGTCGTAACTCTTCGTTTACGACTCACCGGATTTTCGTCCAGCAAGACTTTGACGCCGAAGACTGCTTGTAAATTTTCTTCGGTCAAAACTTTTTCGGGTGCGCCTTTTGCCAGAATCGCGCCGTTTTTCAATAAAATTACACGGTCGGCAAATTCCGAGGCGAGATTTAAATCGTGCGTGATGACAATCGCCGATGAATGGCACGTTTTGCACCTTTCTTTGACGAGCCGAAACATCAAAGCCTGATGCGCTAAATCCAGATTTGCGGTCGGTTCATCGAGCAGTAAAATTTTCGCCTGCGTCGCTAGTGCGCGTGCCAGCACGACGCGCTGGCGTTCGCCGCCTGAAAGCTGATTCATCTGCCGCAATTCGTAATTTGCCAAATCGCAAAGCTGTAAACAATCAACCGCAATCTGCAAATCGCTCGCCGTTTCCCAGCCGAACGATGTGCCGTGGGCAAACCGTCCCGCCAGCACAAATTCCAAAACCGAGACGGGAAATTTTGTTTCGGTTTCCTGCGCGATAACCGCAATGCGCTGCGCGATTTCGCGGCGCGAGAAGTTTCTCAAAGGCTTTTCGTCCAAAAGAATTGCGCCTTTCGCAATCGGCAAACCGGCGTTCAGAGCTTTCAAAAGCGTTGTTTTACCCGCGCCGTTCGCGCCTAAAAGAGCAATTATTTTGCCCGAATGCAACGCAAACGAAACGTCCTTGATAATCGCGCACACGCCGTAATTGATTGAAATATTTTGAACTTCTAACATTTAAAGTCTTGAGTCTTGAGTCTTGAGTCCAAAATCAAACTGACTTCAGACTTCAGACTCACGACTTCCTTAAAAGATAAATAAACATCGGCGCACCAATGAGCGCGGTGATCGCACCGACGGGCAATTCACGCGGCGCGATTGCCGTCCGCGCCACGGTATCCGCCAACACCACAAAAATCGCGCCCGCAACGGCAGAAAACGGAACGACAAGACGATTGTCGCTTCCAACCGAAAGCCGAATTAGATGCGGCACAATCAAACCGACGTAGCCGACCGAACCGCTCGCCGCAACCGAAATCCCAACTAAGGCGGAAGCCGTCGCAAAAACTATCAGCCGGACTCGGCCGATTTCAACGCCGAAATCAAAAGCGTCGCGTTCGCCGATCATCATCAGATTCAGCGCCCGCGCCTGCGAAGTTAAAATGATTGTTCCGATAACGACTGCAACGCAAGTCAGATAAAATTCGTTGATCGTCGCCTGCGACAAATCGCCGAGAAGCCAAAACGTGAAACTCCGAAGTTTTGCCGCGTCTAAAAGCGAAGTCAGCAAAACGATGGTTGACGAAAGAAAAGTCGTCACGATGACGCCTGATAAAACAAGTCTTTCGACATTCATTCCCGTCCGCGATTTCGCCATTTGATAAACCGCAATCGTCGCCAGACTCGAACCCGCAATCGCGCAAAGCGGAGCCGCAAATTCAAAGTTGGCGAAAAAGACAAGCGCCAGCATCGTCCCCAAAGCCGCGCCGTTTGAAACGCCAAGCAAATAAGGTTCGGCCAGCGGGTTTCTCAGCAAAGATTGCAACCCGGCGCCCGCCACCGCCAAGCTCGCGCCGACACACGCGCCGAGCAAAACACGCGGCAGGCGCACATCAAAAAGAATATTCAGTTGCGAATCCGTCAATTCAAAGAACGAGAGATTTTCACTTCCAAGCCAAATCGCCAACCATAAAGCGACCACCAATAAAATCAAAAGTCCGACGCCGAAACGCCCGATTCTGAATCTGGATTTTGGATTTTGGATTTTCACGGATGCAAAGCGTCGGCAATTTGTTCCAAAGCATCAACAATGCGCGGCGACGGGCGCGAAAGAATGTCGGCGTTTATCTTGAAAACCTTTTTATTTTTCACCGCTGTCGAATTTTTAAAAACGTCGTTCGGCTCAACATTGTCAGGGCTTTCCGAAAGAATTATTGCTTCCGGATTTGATGCCAGCGCGGTTTCTTTGCTGAGTTTCGGGTAAGCGGTGGCGACCGTCTTCGTCGCCGAAATTCCGCCGGCGCGTTCGATAATTTCGGTCAGAAACGATTCTTTTCCGATAGTGAAAAGCGGTTCTTTCGAGATTTGCACAAAGGTTTTGACTTTTGCTTTATCGCGCACCTGTTCGTCAACCGCAAAGATGCGTTCCTGCAATTCGTTGAGCAAAATCGTCGTTCGTTCGGGCGTTCCGAAAATATCGCCGAGCTGCCGAAGATTAGCGAGAACGCCGTTCAGGTCTTTCGGATTCGTAACGAAAACCGTGATGTTTTGCGCTTCGAGCGTTTTCGTAAAAGTTTCGATTTGCGAAGCGGTCGAAACGAAAACGATTTGCGGCTTGAGGGCAATAATCGTTTCCATACTCGGGTTCATCGTGTCACCGACTTTGGCGATTTTTTGGGCGGCTTCCGGGTAATTGCAAAAGGTCGTGTCGCCCACCAAACGATCGCCGGCGCCGACGGCGAAAATATTCTAGGTCAGATTCGGCGCCAGCGACACG
>JBDTZT010000712.1:0-2775 GCA_040005005.1 Actinomycetota bacterium | reverse complement strand
GGCGTCAGCACGACGAGCGGCGTTGTCAATTCCTTTTTCGGCTACCGGGCGGGCGAAGGAAACATCGGCGGCAGCTCGAATTCATTCTTCGGTGAGCGGTCGGGGCTTAATAGTCAGGGAATCAATAATTCCTTTTTCGGAGCCGTCGCCGGTCAATCGAACGTCGCGGGCGGCAACAACACGATCCTCGGCACGCTCGCCGATGTCGGTTCGCCGAACCTAAATTTTGCGACCGCACTCGGCGCGGGCGCAGTCGTCTCGTCGAGCAATACGGTCACTCTCGGCAGAACCATCGACACCGTGAAAATTCCGGGGAATCTGAACATCACCGGCGGTTTGACCTTTGGCGGAACACTCGGAGCAAATATAGTTAATGCAACGACGCAGTTCAACCTCGGCGGCAGTCGCATCTTGAGTAACACAGGGTTCGGCAATCTCTTTGCCGGTGTCGCTGCGGGCAGTGCCAACACGTCGGGCTTCGACAACTCGTTCTTCGGCAATGATGCCGGATTAAACAACACGTCGGGCAGTTCCAACTCGTTCTTTGGCTATTTTGCCGGTTATACAAACACGTCGGGCAGTTCCAACTCGTTCTTCGGCTATGGTGCCGGTCAATCAGACAAGACAGGGATTAGAAACACAATCATCGGCTCCTTCGCCGATGTCGGCGCCAACGATCTCACCAACGCCACGGCAATCGGTGCATATGCAATCGTTTCGCAAAGCAATTCCCTGGTTTTGGGCAACAATGTCAACGTCGGCATCGGCACAAACACTCCGGCTGCCAAACTTGACGTTAACGGAATAATCCGGGTTGTTTCACTTGGTTCAGCCGGAGCAACCAGTTTGTGCCGCAATGCCTCGAATGAGATTTCAACCTGTTCATCTTCGATCCGCTATAAACAAAATATTAATCCTTTCACGCCGGGTCTTTCGCTGATCAAACAACTGCGTCCGGTTTCGTTTAATTGGCGCGCCGATAATCAAGCCGATTTCGGACTGGTCGCAGAAGAAGTCAATAAAGTTGAGCCTTTATTGACGACGACGAACGACAAGGGCGAAGTCGAAGGCGTCAAATATGACCGTGTCGGCGTCGTCCTCGTCAACGCCGTGCAGGAACAGCAAACACAAATCGAAGCCCAGCAAAAACAAATTGACGAGCAAAAAGAGTTACTTAAAAAACAAGAGGCTGAAATAGAAGCCTTGAAGATTTTGGTTTGTTCGCAAAATCCAACCGCCGAACTCTGCAAACCGAAAAAATAATCGTGGAGAAATTATTATGTATCAACTGAAATCAATTTCAATCGCCTGCGGCTTTGTGCTATTTTTTTCGCTGTTTGCTCTGGCACAATCGGGCGGAACATTTCAGATCACGAATTCCGTTATTTCGAACGGCGGCGGAACGACCGCCGGCGGAACTTTTCTGCTCAACGGGACGATCGGGCAAGCCATTGCCGGAACCAGTTCAAACGGCGGAACATTTACATTGCTCAGCGGATACTGGGCGGGCGGGCAATCGGCTCTGACGTATCCGCGCGCGCCCTTTGATTTTGACGGCGACGGCAAAACCGATGTTTCGATCTTTCGTCCCGCGCCCGGCGAATGGTGGTATCTGAAAAGTTCAAACGGCGGCAACGCGGCTCTCCAATTCGGTGCTTCGACCGATCGCATCACGCCCGGCGATTTTACGGGCGACGGCAAAACCGATATTGCTTTTTGGCGGCCCTCGACGGGTTTTTGGTTCATTTTGAGAAGCGAAGATAACAGTTTCTTTTCGTTCCCGTTCGGCACCTCGGGCGATATTCCCGCACCTGCCGACTACGACGGCGACGGGCGCACCGACGCGGCGGTTTTTCGTCCTTCAAACAATACGTGGTTTATTCTCCGCTCATCCGGCGGCACGACGATCAATCAATTCGGCACTTCGGGCGATGTTCCGGTGACGGCGGATTACGACGGTGACGGCAAATCGGACATCGCGATTTTCCGTCCGGCGGTCGGCGAATGGTGGATTCAGCGCAGCACTGCCGGATTGGTTTCTTTTCAATTCGGCGCAAACGTAGATAAACCCGTGCCGGGCGATTACACCGGTGACGGCAAAGCGGATGCGGCTTTTTGGCGACCTTCGACCGGCTTCTGGTTTGTCCTGCGGAGCGAAGATTTTTCATTCTTTTCCGCGCCGTTCGGAACAACCGGCGATATTCCGGCGCCCGGCGATTACGACGGCGACGGTAAATTCGATTTTACGGTTTTCCGTCCGTCAAATTCGACCTGGTTTATTCAGCGAACGACCGCCGGAACGGCGATTGTCAGCTTCGGCGTCCCGACTGACCGACCTGTTCCAAATGCCTTTGTTCGCTAAATAGTGCTTTTTTAGAGGGAGAAATTATGAACAAGAAATTTTACATCGCATTTGGCATTTTATTTTTGATGTTTAATTTGACAGCGATAATTGGCGCAATCACCGCCGGAATACCATCCGTGACGCCAATGCTCGGCAATTATCCGAATACGACTGTTACGTTGGGCTCGAATACGACCATCTCGCCCAATGCTCCGACAACCGGCGCAAGCAGCATCAATGTTTCGACCGACAGCAATTTCAAAGGTACCTTCGTCGCCGATCTGCTGACGGAGAACGTGCGCGTCACAAACGCGCATCCGGCGGGTTCATACCTTGTCACGGTAAAGGCTGTTAATACCGGCGGAACGACAAGCACGACATTTACATTAACTGTTAATAGCGGAACGGTCTGCACCAGCCCGGTTCAATTC
>JBDTZT010000711.1:0-2783 GCA_040005005.1 Actinomycetota bacterium | reverse complement strand
CGTCTTTTTGGCGACGATTGATATGGCGTTTTCACAGCTTTCGGATGTCAGCCTGCGCCGGCTTTCCGCTGAATCGGAAGAAAATCAAAATCCGAAGGCGGCTGATTTTCTGCGCGAGATTTTGGAAAATCGTCCGCGCTTTCGCTTTGCCTTGTCCTCGTCAATTCAGGTTTTGCTGATTGTTTTCGCCGTTTTGGTCACGATAATCATTCTCCAATTAACCGATAATCACATCACCCGAATTCTCTTTGCACTACTTTTCAGCCTCTTTTTTTCCGTCGTTTTCCGCCAGATTTTTCCGCGCCTGATTATCCGCCAAAAACCCGAAAATAAACTGATGTTTTTGCTTCCGCTGGTGCGTCCGATTTATGGAATTGTTTCGATTCTGGTTAATCCGTTTATTACTAAATTAAGAACCAAAGAACTGCAAAAACTTGAAACTACCGTCTCGCCCGACTCGACCGATGAGCGAGCCGATGACAATAACGACGATTTTCAAGCATTGATGGAAGTTGGCGAAGCCGAGGGAATTATCGAGGAAAAAGAACGTGAGCTGATCGAAACAATGGTCGAATTTTCGGAAACCAAAGCGGGCGAAATTATGACTCCGCGCACCGAATTTTGCGCTTTGCCGATTGACGCAACCGTCAAACAAGCCCGCGATTTGATTATCGAAGAAAAATATTCGCGGCTGCCCGTCTTCCGGGAAAATATTGACAATATCGAAGGCATTCTTTACGTCCGCGACCTTTTGAATGCCTGGGCGGACGGTAAAGAAACCGAAACGATTGAAAATTTTCTCCGTTCCGCGTTCTTCGTTCCCGAAACAAAATCCGCGTCCGAACTCCTCCAAAATATGCAGAGCAATCACGTTCAAATCGCCATTGTGATTGACGAATACGGCGGCGTCGCGGGACTTGTGACGGTCGAAGACATCTTGGAAGAAATCGTCGGCGAAATCGAGGACGAAGACACCGAACAGGAAGAAGTTATCGAAATCATCGAAGGCGCGGACGGCTATTTTGACGTTCTCGGCTCAACTGAAATCGACAAAATCGAACGGCTTTACGATATGGAAATCGAGGACGACGATTTTACGACCATCGCCGGACTCGTCACGAGCGAAGTCGGCTACATCCCGAAACCGCACGAAAAATTGTCTTTTCGCGGACTCAATATTGAAATTCTCAAAGCTGACGAAAAACGTATCCATCTGCTCCGTTTGAGAAAAGCCGATGACGAAATCTTACCGGACAAATCTTCCGACCCGGCAAAATAAATTTCTTTAACAAAAAATTCTGACTGCTTTACCTGATTCACCACCTTCGCAAAATTAGGCAGTTAAGAAAGCAGATTTGGTCTGATAAATACTGCCTAACTTGCTGACCTCTTCAATTATTTGTTTCATTAAAATTGGTTCTGGTTTTTTCAGAACCTTTTTTAATGTCAAGACGGCGTATTTGACGCCTCGATAATGCGTTTTCAAGTCATTTATTCCAACCCATTTTCCTGTGCCGTTTTTTATTGGAATGACTTCCAATTATAATTTTACAGGCACTCGATTGAATTAACGACATTTTGCAACCATTTCTACAAATCATAAGTAAGACAGCTTACTTTTTCAGTTTTGAATCGGGTTTGGAATAATAAGCGAAATCACTTTTTTGCTGTATTTTCGATAAATCCGAAAATTGCCGTCAACCGTAAAAACAACCGAATTTTCAATTAATTCGCTCATTCTGACAAGGCAAGCATCGGCAAAATCCATCGGCACATCTTTATATTTTTTCATTAATGTTTCAATGGATTCGATCTCGGATTGCAAAGAAAATTCGATTTGCAAGACACCGCTTGAAACCAGTTTCAATACGCTTTTTTTTCCATCTTGTAAATGAGCGACTAAAAAACAGGCTTCAACAATAACGGCTTCGCACGTCAAAAACGGAATCGGCAAATGCGTCATCTGCTCAATTGTCCAATCATTCCAATAATCTCTTTTGTCCAAAAAGGCAACGATAACGCCCGTATCAGCGATTGATTGTTTTATCACGTCCTAAGTTTTCCAGGTATTTTTTATTGGTTGATAAATCGCCTAATCCGCTGTCTAAACTTCCCGCTAATTCAGGCACAACATCAAAAATCGTTTTGAATGTTATTTTATTGCCGTTTGTTTCGCCGTTGCTGTTTACCGTCTTTTTCGGTCTGCCTGTTTTGCGATTGCTGACAGTTTTAATGTCATCTTCTCTTATCATTAAATCACGCCCAAACTTTTCCGCCTGAAGTTGTCCGGCAATAACCATCTGCCGGACTCTGCCAGTTGAAACTCCAAGTTTTTCTGCCGTTTCTTTTGTCGTTAAATAAATCATAACAACAAAAAGATAGCTCATAAAAAAGCCTAACGCAAGTGTTAGTTTTGATTGAAAAAACACTAGCGCACTAGTTATAGTTTAAGAGTATTCAGAAATGACAATCTTAAATTTAGGAGTATATGAAAATGATTAAAAATATTTTTTCGCATACCGAAATCTGCTGGTTCTCAGTTTCTCCGTATCGCCAGACAATAGAGTTTTTTGTCCGTTGCTACGACCAACTCACCGCGGCTTGTCAGCGTCGGCGGTGTCTGAAGCGATTCGTCCTTGAATTTATATAAAGTTCTGTAATGTCCGTTCGCTTCAAAAACTCCGAGTTCCGACCCGTCGCTCATCAGAAGTTGATTTTCGGCTGTAACAACCGCCCCCGCGATTGGATTATCCGTTTGATATTCCCAAAGGCAAAGTCCGCTC
>JBDTZT010000088.1:0-9321 GCA_040005005.1 Actinomycetota bacterium | reverse complement strand
GCCGCACCCGTCGCGGCGAGTAATTGCGGCTCGTTGCCCGAAGTTCTCGGTACGGTCGGATTATTTTTCGACCCGCACGATTCAAAAAATATGGTCGAAGTGATTGAGCAAATTCTGGCCAACGACATCCTGCGCGGCACGATGAAGAAAAACGGCTTGATTCGAGCGCAGCAATTTATGTGGAAAAAAGCGGCGCAGGACACGCTCAAAATTTTTGCTGAAGTAGTCGGAAAATAGATGATTGAGAAATCGCTCAAATTCTGTCTGGTAACGACCTTTTATCCGCCGTATAACTTCGGCGGCGACGGAATTTTTGTTCACCGGCTGGCCAATGCCCTGGCGCGGCGCGGTCATTCGGTTGATGTTTTTCATTGCGAAGATGCTTTTTTAACGCTCAATAAACAACAGCCGACCGCCGATTTTCCGAATCATCCGAATGTTAAAGTTCACCGGCTGAAAAGCGGCAAAGGTTTTCTTTCGCCGCTTCTGACCCAGCAAACCGGTGTGCCGTTTTTCAAAAGCGAACTGAAAAACGCGCTCGAAACAAACGATTACGACGTAATTCACTACCACAATATATCGCTCATCGGCATCACCGCTTTAAGCTACGGAAAGGCTGTCAAACTCTACACGACGCACGAGCATTGGCTTATTTGCCCGATGCACGTTCTCTGGAAATTTGACCGTGAGGTGTGCACCAAAAAAAGTTGTTTAAGCTGTCAGCTGGCCGGGAAAAGACCTCCGCAATTATGGCGGCTGACGGGGCTTTTAAAAAGTATGCTCAAATACGTTGATTGTTTTATCGCGCCGAGCCGTTTTACTTTGCGAAAACATCTCGAAGACGGTTTAGAGATTCCGATCAAACACCTTCCGCATTTTTTGCCGTTGCCGAAAGAAACCGGAAACAGCGCGGCGAAAAAAACTTCTGAGCGACCGTATTTCCTTTTTGCCGGGCGGCTTGAGCAAATCAAGGGCGTGCAAAACATCATTCCGGTTTTTCAAAATCAGGATCAATACGATTTGCTGATTGCCGGCGACGGCGAATACCGGACGGCACTGGAAACGCAGGCGGCAAATTCCGCGCGCATCAAATTTCTCGGCAGAGTTGACGAAAATAGTCTGCAAAGTCTTTACGAATCGGCGGTTGCCGTCATCGTGCCGTCAATCTGCTACGAAACCTTCGGCATCATTGTCATCGAAGCCTTTGCCAACCGCACGCCGGTCATCGTCAACAATCTCGGCGCCCTGCCTGAAACGATCGAAGACAGCGGCGGCGGTTTTGTTTATTCAAATCAAAGCGAATTGATTACCGCGATGCAAAAACTCGCGTCCGATCCCGCTTTGCGAAATGAGTTGGGCGAAAAAGGCTTTCAAGCATATATGAAATACTGGAGCGAAGAAGTACATCTGGCGCAATATTTCAGCCTTATTGAAAAACTGCAAGAGGCAAAAGAAAAGTTTAATGAAAAATTAAACTCGAAAAACACAAAGAACGACAAAAACACGGAGATTGCGACCGTCACCAGGTTAGACGGTCAAATTAGATCAAATTAAAATCAGACAAAACACAGTTTTGGAGAGATATTAAAGATGAATAAAATAATGAAGCAGGAATGGGACAGCATTGCTGATGAAAATGCTTTTTACGGCGTTCTCAGCCGTGATGAATTTGAAAATCCGGATGAAATTGACATTGATAAGTTTTGGGAAACAGGTAAAAACGATGTTAATACGATTTTGGAGATCGTCAGACCGGAAAATAGCAAGTCTTTAAAGATGCTTGAAATTGGCTGTGGGCTTGGACGAATGACCCATCATTTTGCTGAATGTTTCGGCGAAGTTTATGCGTTGGACGTTTCTTCGGAAATGTTGAGCAAAGCCGAAAACTACTGGAAACATTTGCCGAATGTGAATTGGGTGCTGGGCAACGGCGAAGATTTAAGTACGATCGCTGACGCCGGTGTTGACTGCGTTTTCTCTTTTTGGGTCTTGCAGCATATTCCCGACCGCGAAGCGGTAATTAATTATATTCGTGAATCGGCGAGAGTTTTGAAAGAAGGCGGCACGGCGTTTTTACAATTCCGGATGGCACCGAACGCGCTCAATTTTGCCGCCTTAAAGTATAATGTCGTGAGGATGATGCCAACGCCTTTGCACAATTCTCTGCGAACGCTCTGGGACCGGATTAACAAATACGACGGAACTCGCGCAAAATTTGCCCGTCAGTATGAATCATGGCGCGGATGCATAATGACGCCGGCGATAATAGAAACCGTTTCCGCGAAATGCGGATTACAAATTCAAAAACAAGGCAGTTTCGGCATCCAAAGTTCCGGAACGCAAAGCGCGTATTACGTTTTCCGAAAACAGCCGGAAACTAGCAATATAGCCAAAGGATAATTAGCTTTTTGACCGATGAAATTTCTGTTGAAAACGATTAGATTTGCCTTATCGCAAAACTGCAAAGCAGCTTTTTAACTTTAAAATTAAAATTTTGATTTATAAATTAAATCCAAAATTTGATGAATGGCGAATGTTCGAGAAGATATAAAAATTCCGCAAACAGTGAAATTACCGATTTTAACTTATCATTCGATTGACGAAAGCGGCGCGGTCATTTCCACGGCGCCCGAAGTTTTCCGGCGGCAGATGAATTTTTTGGGCGAAACGGGTTATAATGTCGTTTCTTTAGACAAATTGTTAAATTCTTTAATTGATGAAAAACCGTTTTCTGCGAAAACCGTCGCGCTGACTTTTGACGACGGTTTTCAGAATTTTTACACGACGGCATTTCCCGTCCTCGAGCAATACGGTTTCAAAGCAACGGTCTTTCTCGTTACGGATTACTGCGGCAAATATAACGATTGGGCAGGAAATCCGCCGGATCTGCCGCGCAGCAAAGTTCTTGCTTGGAATGAAATTAAAGAATTGAACAAATACGGAATAGAATTCGGGTCGCATACCCGCACGCATCCGGATTTAACTCAAATTTCATTTGACCGGGCTGAAGGAGAAATGGTTGAATCGAAAGCTGTCATCGAAGATTCGCTCGGTTGTCCGGTGACGACTTTTGCTTATCCGTTCGGGAAATATAATCAACCGGTCAAAAAAACCGCCGAAAAAACTTTTCAGGCGGCGTGTTCGACAAATTTGGGCAAAGTCGAGTGCAAAAGCGATTTTTTTTCGCTCGCGAGAATTGATACTTATTATTTGTCAAATCTCAAGATTTTTAATTCAATGTCGTCAAAAACTTTTGACCGTTATATGCAATTTCGCCAGGTTTTGCGCGATTTTAAAGCGACAATTCGGCGCAGCTAAAGGGATCAACCGAAAAATTTTCAAAAGAGATTAATTTATGTCAATATTTACCAGAATCGAACGTCATACCAAATTGTCTTTGCAGGCCGCCCGCCATCACGAACGGCAAACGCCGCCGTTTATGATTGTCTTTATCAACTCAATTTGCAATTTGACTTGCGAGCATTGTTTTTACTGGAAGGAACTAAACAAGCGCGATGATTTGAAGTTTGAAGAATTCGAAAAACTTTCGCTCGAACTCGGCGATTTTGAAAATCTCAACTTATCGGGCGGAGAGCCGTTTATTAATCAGGAATTCGGCGAAATCTGCACGCTTTTTATCAAAAACAATAACGTCAAAAATATCTATGTTCCGACCAACGGCTATTTTACCGACCGCACGGAAAAAGCCTTGCGTAAAGTTCTCGCCAACAAATCGCTGGAACTTTTTGTTTGCGAAATATCGCTCGACGGAATGCCGGAGTATCATAATAAGTTTCGCGGAAATCCGCGCTCGTTTGAAAAGGCGATGGAAACCTACCAAATGCTGACGGAATTGCAAAAGGAAGACCCGCGTTTGCTGATTCACGCAAATACCGTCGCGATGAGCGAAAATATGGATGAGATTTGGCAGCTGACCGAGTATCTGCACGACAATTGCCCGGCGATTGATCATCACAATCTCGCCATCATTCGCGGCGACCGCAAAGATCCATCCTTGCAGGGACCACAGCTCGAAAAATACAAAGAGCTTTATCGCCACATTGCCGAAGTTTGGGCTGACCGCGAAAAAAACCGTTTTGGCGCGAGTGTCGAACCGATGCTGCAATGGGCAAAGGTCAAAACCATCGAATCGGAATCGCAGTTTATTCCCTGCAAAGCCGGAATTTTAACCGGCGTCGTTTATGCCAACGGCGATGTCAGCGTTTGCGAACAGCATTTTCCGCTCGGCAATCTGCGCGAGAAAAGTTTTTTTGAAATTTGGGATTCGGAAAATGCGAAAAAGCTGCGGGCGCAGATCAAAGCCAAAGCGTGTTACTGCACGAATGAAGTTTTTTTGTGGTCAAGTATCGTATTTCAGCCGGTGCAATTGACAAGAGCGGTGATTGGCTCGAAAACAAACCGGCTCGGGGCAAAAAAGGTTGTCAATAAAGTGAACTAGCCAGAAATGCCGGCGGCGGCGGCGGGCATTTGAATACCTCAGGTTACCGGTCAGACGTGTCTTCAAATTTTAAATACTAAACTTAAACCGTCCGCTGCCGCCGCCGGTTCTGACCTTAAGCAATGCAAGCACAATTGCAAATTTCAAAATCCGAAACGTATCCCGAAAACCTTCTGCTGTCGTTGCGCGAAGTTCAATTTGTGTGCCCTTTGTGCCGCGGCGGGCTGACGATTTTGACGGACGGTTATGCTTGCAAAGTTTGTCAAAAAAATTATCTGCTGCACGACGGAATTCCTGATTTTCGCGTTTTTCCAGATCCGTATTTAAATTTTGAGGAAGATTACAAGCGGACGGAAATCGTTCTCGATGGTTTGGAAAAGTATGATTTGGAAAAATTGCTCGAATACTATTGGAGTTTCTCGGACATTACGCCCGAAGATTTACGCGCAAAGTTTATTCGCAGCGTGATGCTCGGCGAGCAGAGAGCGAAACGCACATTGGAAATCTTTGAAAACGGCTCTTTCAAAAAAACGGTCGCGGTGAAAAAAGTTCTGGAGATCGGGAGCGGAACCGGTGATTTTCTGGCAGTGGCCGGTGAACATTACGAACAAGTGATCGGCACTGATATAGCGATGCGCTGGCTGCACGTCAGCCGCCGGCGGTTTATGGACAAAGGCTTGCCCGTTCCGCCGCTGGTTTGTTGCTGCGCCGAGTATTTGCCTTTCGCAGATGATAATTTTGATTTGGTGGTGATGACTTCAACGCTGGAATTTGTCAAAGACCAGGCAAAAGTTTTATCCGAAGGTGCGCGGGTTTTAACTGCCGACGGCGTGCTATACATCAATTCGGTTAATCGCTATTCGCTGGCAACTGACCCTTACTCTTATCTTTGGGGAGTCGGGTTTTTGCCGCGTGCCTGGCAGGCAAAATATGTGCTTTGGCGGCGCGATGCGATTTATAAAACCAGAACACTTTCCTACCCGGAATTTAACCGTCTCGCCGGCCGTGAATTTCCGAAACGTGAATTTGCTTTGCCCGATGTCAGTGCGGCGGCTTTAGAGCAATTTTCGGCTTTCACCCGCCTGCAAGTTTATTTTTACCGGTTTTTCAAGAAATTACCCGTATTTTCGCTTTTATTAAAACAAATCGGTCCGGGTTGGGATGTCATTTTGCGAAAAAATCAGGTTGAGGAGTAAAGATTTTGATTAACAAACAGCCTTTAATATCGGTTATCGTTCCGGTCTATAACGGCGGCAAATTTCTGCCGGCTTGTCTCGATGCGCTTTTTGCTTCGCAGTATGCGCCGTTTGAAGTGATTGTGGTTGACGACGGTTCAACCGATAACAGCGCGGAAATCAGCCGAAAAAAAGGTGCGACGGTGCTTTCCACTCCGCGCCGTCAATCGGGACCGGCGGCAGCGCGTAATCTGGCGGCGGAAAAAGTGCAGGGCAATATTTTAATGTTTGTTGATGCCGATGTGGTCGTCCAACCCGATACACTTGCCAAAGTTGCCGCCGCTTTTGCCCGGCAGCCGGAAATTTCCGCACTTTTCGGTTCTTACGATGATGAACCGGGCGAGAAAAATTTTCTTTCGCAATACAGAAATCTGCTGCATCACTTCGTCCATCAAAATTCCAACCCGCAGGCTTCGACCTTTTGGTCAGGACTCGGCGCAATTCGCCGCGAAGCATTTTTAGCGGTCGGCGGTTTTGATTGCGAAAAGTTTGCCGTTCCTTCGATTGAAGACATCGAACTCGGAGTGCGTCTGCGGGCGGCCGGACACCACATTTTGCTGGCCAGGGAAATTCAGGCAAAACATCTGAAAAGATGGAATGCCGGTTCGGTCATCAAAACGGATATTTTTTGCCGCGCCCTGCCCTGGTCAAAACTAATCCTGACCAGTCAGGGATTGATTAACGATATGAATTTAAAAACCAACGACCGTTTGAGTGCAGGTTTGGTTGGTTTATCGGTCGCGCTGTTTCCGTTTATCTTTTGGAAGCCGCTTTTATTAGTTTTGCTCGCTGCCTTGCTGCTCGCGATTCTCTTTCTCAATCGAAAAATCTTCGGTTTTTTCCTCAGGAAAAAAAGTTTTTTGTTCGCCGCCGCCGCTTTCCCGTGGCAGCTACTCTATTTCTTTTACAGCGGCGTAGCCTTTGTTTTTTCTTGGTTTCGCTACGGATTGCCGCGCCTTCTGGTTTTAAAAAAAGGAGAGAGTATCAATGGAACCGGCTCAATCAATTAGCGAAAAGGAAACCATCGAGAAAAATCGGCCGGGAGTTTTTAACCTATCTAATGAAACCGTTTTTGTTCTCGTCTGCGCTTTATTTGCCTTTCTGATCCGCTTTTTTTTAATCCCGCAAGCGAGCGTCATCAATGGTGACGGTATTTATTATGCGATTCTCGGCAAGAAAATAATATCCGGTGATATTTACGGTGGAATAAGCGCGTATTGGTCTCCGCTTTATTCATTTCTGATTGGCATTTCTTCACTTTTTTTTCAAGATTTGGAATTTGCCGGAAGGTTTGTTTCCGTCGTGGCGGGAACCTTGTTGATTTTTCCGGCCTATTTTTTAATTCGTAATTTTTACGGTCGGAGGTCGGCTTATCTCGGAACAATTTTATTGGTGATCCACCCTTCGCTGATCCTCTCGTCAACGTGGGTCATGACGGAATCACTCTACGCCTTAATTTTTACGACCGCGATATTGATCGGTTCATACGCATTGCGTCACGGAAAGAAGCGATTTTTTTTCATTATCGGACTTCTTTTCGGAGCGGCTTATTTGACCAAGCCCGAATCTTTAGCTTTTATCGGATTATTTTTTGTACTAACGGCGGGCGCAAAATTCTTTCGCCGGAATCTGCAATTCCGCCGCCTGATTGCCGGTTATTTACTGCTTTTGTCGGGCTTTGCGGTTTTCTTTCTGCCGTATGTCGTTTTTCTTCATCAAAAAACCGGACACTGGACGATCAGCCAAAAACTTTTAAGCAATGTTCCGTCGTTTGATTCCGGTAAAGGATTGCTCAAATTAACCGACAACGGGCAAATAACTATGCGGGACCGGCTCTTCGGTGATGTATATGACCCTGAAAATCAGCCGACAGTAAATCAGCCGACAGTAAATCAACCGATAGTAAATCAGCCGCTTATTGCTTCCGCACCGCCCGAATCGCCCCATTCGAGATTTGGAATTGGACAACTTATCTCAAAAACTTTTGATAATCTGAAAAAACAGGTCAGAGAACATATTCCGGCAATTTTACCTTATCCATTTATTTTACTTGCGATCATCGGATTATTTTTCAGACATTGGACGAAACGACGCACGGCAAAAGAAATTTATTTATTTTCATTCGTCGCCTGCACGTTCATCGGCTACGCTTTGACGGTCATCGAACTGCGTTATTTATTCACGATCATCCCGATTCTGATTGGTTGGGCGTCTTTCGGAATTGTCGGATTTAGCAATTTTGTTTCAACAACTGTTTCCGGTTTTTTAAAAACAAATCGAAAGGTAAATCCGATTTGGCTTCAGATTTTTATTTTAATAACTTTGGCGGCTTTCCTAAAACCTTTATTTTCGAGTCAATACAAACCGGAAGAATTGCAAAATGTGCCGTTTGAGGAAAAACAAGCCGGTTTGTGGCTCAAACACCGCATCAGCCAGCCGTCACTGATTATGGCTTCAAACGCAACTTCGGCTTTTTATGCCGAAGCAAAGCATATTTACGTGCCGGACGAAGAATTTTCGGTAGTTTTGGAATATGCCAAACGAAAAAAAGTAGATTATCTGGTTTTTAGCCAGCGCCGCTTAAATAATACTCCCAACGCTTTTCCTATTAATGAAGAAAATTTACCCGGAGAGTTAAAGTTGGTGTATAAAGACGAACAAAATCCAAACTATAAAATTCTCATTTACCAATTATTGAATTAATTTTTTGGTTTTTGCGAAGTAATAGCTAATATCTAAGGGATAAAGGCAGAGGAAACAGGATTGTCTCCGGTTAATCCAAATTGACTTATTGCAATGCCGTCAGTCGTTCTTTGAATAAACCAGGTTGCACTTGTTGGACGGAAAACCGCTGCATCTGCCTTTCCGTCGCCGTCATAATCGCCCGCAACCGGAATATCTCCGTTCGCTCCGAATGGAAACGAAAAATAGCTGGAATCTTCACTTCTTGAGATAAACCATTGACCGGTTGATGGTCGCCAGAACGCAAGATCAGTCTTGCCGTCACCGGTAAAATCACCCGGAACGGGTTTGTCTGCGCCGCCCCCGAAAGTTGTCGCAATGACGCCGGTTGACGAGCGGGACAGCCACCATTGTCCGTTTGACGGCCGGTAAACAGCAATATCGGATTTTCCATCTCCATCATAATCGCCAATCACCGGAATATCTCCATTTACGCCAAATTGTTGAATTGTGACACCACCGCCTGAGCGTAAAATATACCAGGTTGCCGAATCAGGACGAAATACGGCGGCGTCGGCTTTGCTGTCGCCGTCAAAATCGCCGGGCATCGGTATGTCACCCGGCGCACCAAAAGGGAAAGAGAAGAACGAACCGTCTTCGCTCCGGAGAATAAACCATTCCCCGGTAGAGCCGCGCCAAACAGCAATATCAGTCTTGCCGTCGCCGGTGAAATCCGCCGGAGTAATTTTATCTATACCGTTACCAAATCGCGTGGCAATTGTTTGATTTGTCGAACTGCGATTGAGCCACCATTCTCCGCTCGACGGGCGAAAGATGGAAATATCTGTTTTGTGGTCGCCGTCAAAATCAAAAGCTGCTCTTCTAACCGCCGTGCCAGCCGCTTGATTGATGGTTAAGGTTTGTCCGCCGACGGAAATTGTTCCT
>JBDTZT010000087.1:0-9336 GCA_040005005.1 Actinomycetota bacterium | reverse complement strand
GTCGTAGATTTTAGAATCATGGCAAAGAAAAAATTCGATACAAATCCGCTTGATCCCGATTTTCCGAAAAAAGTTGCGTTTGAACCGCAATTACAGCCGCAGGAAACGCAGACTTTGTCAAACAACGGTGGGGAAACAAAAAAATTTGAAAAACCTGTCGAAACCGAAGACCAGACGCGCAAGTTTGACGAAGCGAATTTTAATGCGTATCAAGCACCTTACAATGGTCAGAATGTACCGGCAAATTACCAGCCGCCGAAGTTTTTCGCGCAAAATGATCGCAGCCGCAAAGTTGCTAAAATCGGTTTGCCCGAAAATATTCTGACCGCACTGCCTTATATTCCATTTCACATCGGCTTAATTGCGGGAGTTATAGAACTTTTTATCGTTCCCAAAAGCGAGGCAAAGGTTCGCTTTCACGCTGCCCAAGGTGTTGCCGCGCATCTCGCAATTATCATCATCAGCGCAATTTTACACGGCATTGGCGAATTTACCGGCGCCGAGTTTGGCAACAGTATTTTCTGGTTGGTGACGACAATTATGCTCATTATCTTTGCCATCAAAGCGTGGCAAGGCAAGCCGATTCATATCGAAGCAGTTGACGATTTGACCAATTGGCTCGAAGACAAAATCAAGCCGGGCGAGTAAATTTTTAGAAAAAGGAGCGTGCTTATGTATTGTTCGACCTGCGGAAGTTTGATGAACGCCGAACTTAACTACTGCAAAAACTGCGGCGCCAAACTTGTTAAAGATAAAGAAAAAGATTCAACAAGGTCCATTTTGGACAATCTTCTGACCACACTTTTTTTGGTTGTTATGTTCGGGCTTGGAATTTTGGTCGGTTTGGTAGCGGTACTTTTGGGTAACGGCGTCAACCACGAAACCGTCACAATCATTGCCGCATTGTATTTGATTGCCGTTTTCGGCATTTGCTATATGCTTCTCAGCCAAGTTCCAAAATTAATTGACGCAAAACTAAACCCGAAACGTGAAACTCCCGAAAGCTACCAGCCGCCGCAGCTGTCAGCCCACACCACGGCGCAACTCGAAGAACACCGTGAACCAGTGATGAGCGTTACGGAACATACGACGCGAACGCTCGATAAAGTCGAAACAAAACGTTAATCAAGCAGTTCACGACCTTTGGTTTCAATCACAAACGGCAAAGTAAAGAGTCCAAGAATCGGTACAAAACCAACCCAGAAGAGAACGTCCATCGCGCTTTCGAGTGCGTTTGCGCCACGCGACGCGATGCTTCCGACGAGAAAAGGTCCGACGGCGGCGACCAATCTTCCGACATTGTAGGTAAAACCCGCGCCCGTTCCCCTTAACCTTGTCGGGAAAAGTTCGGGCAAATAATATGTAAAACTGCCGAACACGCCAAAGACGGTCAAGCCAATCGGGAAATACATATAAAGGCGCGTATGCGGTTCGAGGGTTAAACCGAAAGCCGCCATAATCGAAACTGCCGAGAGCAGAAAATAGATAAAAAACATCTTTTTGCGCCCGAGAAATTTCGCGGCGGGAATGGTCAAAAGTGTGCCGATCAAACCGCCGAGATTAAAACTGTTGGTCGCGGTTTTAACCCATTGTTGTCCGATTGCTTCGGTTGCCGCGCCGTCCAGCCCGGTCAGCAAAGCCTCTTTCGCCGCCAAACCTTTGGCGACGACGGGAATGAAAGCATTGCAGCTCCACCACATAATCAGCGCGGTAATCGCCATACAAAAACCGCTGATCGTCAGACGCAGATATTGCGGGCTGAAAAGTTCGGCAAGTTTCGCGGTTTGCTCGCCCGCGACGCGTTTCCAGCGTTCCGGTTCTTTAACGAAAACGCGGACGAGAAACGCCGCCGCCGCCGGAATAAGACCGCACAGGAAAACGTATCGCCACGAAACTGCCGGATCGTTAAAATAAACTCCGGTAATTTGAAACGTCAGAAATGTCGCTAAAAAGAGTCCCATCGGCGCGGAAGTGTAAAGCAGCGCGCCCGCTTCGACGCGCCGTTTTTCCGGCACGACTTCGGCAACCATCGCCGCGCCCGCCGCCCATTCACCCCCAATTCCGAGACTGGCAATAATCCGGCAAACCATTAAAAACCAAATGTTCGGCGCAAATGCACACGCCGCCGTGCCGATCGCATAAAGCAGCATCGTCAGAAGTAGCGTCCGTGTCCGCCCGATCTTATCCGCGACTTTGCCGAAAATCACGCCGCCGATTGCCCAACCAATTAGCAAAACGGACGTTAAAATTCCCGTCCATTGCAGCGTTGCCGCTTTTGCTTCGGGCGAGCCGATGGTCAGACCAAGAAGCGTCGGCACACAATTCGGCGCGACATAATTAAACAAAAGACCGTCAAAAACATCAAAACCCCAACCGAGCCACGCGGCAAAAATCACCGTCCATTGATACGCGTTCATATCGAGAAAAGTGCGCTTTGATGTGTTTGCAACTGAATCCATACTTATTCCTTTATTAGTGTTTAAGAATTATCTGAGGCGTGTTGCTTTGAGATTCTAACATAGATTTATGAAACAAAAGCAAGTGATTTATGAATCCGAATGTTTTATTATCATATTTTGCGAAGTGTAAAGTTAAGGCTGATTATGAAAAATATTCCGACGAATTTATATTCTGAAAATGGTGAAACAATTATAATTCGCCCTTGGGAAAGCGGCGGCAGTGAAATGCCTCGCAAAGCCCAAAAAGCAATCGAAGAGTTTGAAATATCAATCAATTACGAAATTATTACAATCTATTTCAATAAATCAACGAGAAGGCAGGAGGATTATTATTACTTAAAATTCAAAGACCAATGGCATTGGACAAGAGACAAAAATATCAGAAATCACAATCAATATACGACCTAAATTTTATGAACGAAGAAAAATCTCTGCAAGAAACTTACGCGCCGAACGGAATTTGTTTCGGTTGCGGCGTAAAAAACGAAAAAGGCTTGCGAATCCGCAGTTTTCCGTCTGAGACGGGCGAAGAAGTTATTGCGGAATGGCACGCCGAACCGCATCATCAGGCGTTTCCCGGAATGCTTAACGGTGGAATTATCGGCGCACTGCTTGATTGTCATTCAAACTGGACGGCGACGCATTTTTTAATGAAAAGAGACGGCAAGAGCGAGCCCGACTGCACTGTGACAGGCGATTTTCACGTCAAACTGCGCCGCCCGACACCGTTTGACGCGACAATCTATTTAAAGGCGCACGTTGTCGAATCAACCGACGACCGCGCCACGGTCGAAGCCGAACTGATCGCCAACGAGAAGGTTTGCGCGACCTGCCGCGGAACATTCATCGCTGTCAAAGAAGGGCATCCCGCCTTTCATCGGTGGTAAAATTTTATGAAAGCGAATCAGGACGCTTACGGCAAACAACTACTTGCACAATATAATCTGCGAATGCCGACGGCTGAAATAATCGAACGCGACGATAATTATATTGATTTCGGCTCGAATTTCGGTGCGTATTTTACCGAATACGACGAATGGTCTGATTTAGAAAAACAGGCGATTGAAAAAGTGCGCGGTAAAGTTCTCGACATTGGTTGCGGTGCCGGTCGTCATTCGCTTTATCTTCAAAATAAAGGTTTTGACGTAACGGGAATTGATAACTCGCCGGGCGCGATCAAGGTCTGCAAACTGCGCGGCTTGAAATGCGCCGTCGTTCGCCCGATTCAGGAAATCGATAAATTCAAACCGGGCACGTTCGAGACGATTTTAATGCTCGGCAATAACTTCGGTCTTTTCGGCGACGCGGAAAACGCCCGTCTAATTCTCGAAAAAATGTTTTCCATCACCGCGCCGAACGCGCAAATAATTGCCGGCACGCTTAATCCATATATCACGGATAATAAAGCGCATCTCGCATATCTGCGCTTCAACAAACGGCGCGGACGAATGGCGGGACAAATCAAAATGCGCATTCGTTACGACAAAACCGTCGGTGAATGGTTCGATTATCTTTTCGTTTCGCCCGCCGAGATGCGGAAAATTCTCAAAGATACCGATTGGCAAATTAAAGAAATTCTTGATTCGCAGAGAGCAAATTATTTCGTCGTTATCGAAAAAAAATCCAAGTCATAAAATTTTGCTGATCTGCTTTTGAAAATCTTTCGTCAAACCTAATCTTTCGAGCCAAATCGTTTGCTCGTTCATCAATCTCGGCAGATAAACGACATCGCTCAAAGCGTAATTGACAAGTTCTTCCGTCCAGATTCCGCTCCAATAACGGTTAAATTTGGCACGCTGCGATTTGTCGAGGTCAACGGCGAAATAGCGGTAAAGCGTTTCGGCGAGGCTGGCGGATTGTCCCGCGCCTTTTGTCAAAACCTTTTCGGCGATCATCGTGCAAAAGACATTGTTTGTCTTAAAACCGCTTTCGCGTAAGAATTCCAAATCGAATTTCGCGTTGTGAAAGATTTTTGTAATCTGCGGATTCACCAAGATTTCTTCCAGTTTGCCTAAGCCGACGCCTTCGCTCAAAGGAACGAGAACATTAAAATCGCCGTCGGAAAACTGCACCGAAAAAATTTTGCCGTGTCGTGCGCTCAAGGAAGAAGTTTCCGTGTCGCAGCCTACAATTGCTGAATTGACGAGTTTTTCGTAAGCGGTTTCGATTTCCTGCGGACTTCTGGCAACTAAAATATTCACGTTTTAAATTGTAGCAAAATGCATAAAACCGCGCGTCGGCAAGGGCGCAAAACGATTTGGATTTGTGAGCAGTTTCAAAAAAACTAGAATTTAACTGCGTCCCTGCCGACGCGCGGGCTTCCGCCTTTGTGTGCTGACTTTTTTGCTATATTCTAGTAAACCGTTATGTCCGAAAATTTAACCGAAACCGAAGCCAGAATCGTCGGCGCGTTGGTCGAAAAACAATTGACCACGCCCGAATATTATCCTTTGACATTGAACGCGCTGATCGCCGCCTGTAATCAGAAAACGAACCGCGAACCCGTTGTCAGTTACGACGAACGAACCGTTTCAAATGCGCTCGAAGACCTGCGCGACAAAAATATCGTCTATGTTTTTTACGGCAGCACTTCGCGCGTGCCGAAATATAAACATATGTTGCCGCAGTTCTATGAACTCGAACCGTCGGAAACCGCCGTGCTGTGCGTCCTGATGCTGCGCGGACCGCAAACCATCGGCGAAATAAAGGAGCGCACCGGCCGACTTTACGACTTTCGCGATCTTAACGACACGAACGAAACACTCGAAGCCCTGCTCAAACGCGACGAACCCTTGATCGTCCGGCTCGAACGCCAGCCCGGACAAAAAGAAGCGCGTTACGCTCATCTCTTGTGCGGCGAAGTTACTTCCTACACACCGCCCGAAAGAGTTTCACGCGGCACGGCGAGCGACGAACGCTTTGAAAAGCTCGAACAGGAATTGGAAAGTTTGAAAATTGAACTGAGCGCGTTCAAGCAGGAGTTTGTAGAGTTTAAGAAACAGTTTGAGTAAAAGCAACCTAGGGTAGTTTTACAATCTTTATTGCATCATAGAAGCTAATAAGAAAGGTATTTTTATTGATAGCAACAGTTCTTTGTTTGTATTTAAATGCTTTTGCTCAATCAAACACTTCGCAATCTGAAAATGTAATAACTTTTTGTAGTTTAATGAAAGAGCCAGCAAAGTATCTTGGACAGTCAGTGAAAATTAAAGATATTTATGTGGCGGGTTTTGAACAAGCTCGGTTTGAAAGCGGTAATACTTGCGCAGTATCTAAAGAAAAAAGAAAAGGAATTGATTGAAATTTGATGCTTTGTGGGAGCAATCGAGTGATAAAAAGACGGTCAAAAAATTGAACAAATTATTAAGCGTAAAGGGAAAGAAGGCGTTCGGTCTGAGAAAGATAAATGTGGTTGTTGAAAGCGAATTTACGGAATATAGAAAACAAAATGAGTTTGATAAGAGATACGACCTCGAATTTGTAATTAAAAAAGTAACTTTCGTTTCAAAAGTTAAAACTTAGTAAATGCAAAAAATAATAAAAGGAGAAAGACAAAAATCTTTCTCCTTTTCGCCGATCATAAATTTTGTATCTTCAACTATAAATTATCATTCCAAAAATAACACGCATATCTAATCAATAATCTGGAACGCAAAATTTATAATCGGCGCGGGGTTTTTAGTCTTTGCCGTAAACGCCGATGCGTTTTTGGACGAGTTTTTCGACATCCATCGGAACGCCGTCGGCGCGTGCCTGGCGAATGAATTCGGCGTTGATGTTGAAGATCTTCATTTTGACCAAATCTTCAATATCGAGATTCGTCAATCCTTCGTTGCGGACTTCCGAGATAAATTCGGGTGTCACTTTGAAGATCCGCATTTTCACGAGCGATTCAAACGGTTCTTTGTCGAAACCCATCGCGACGACTTCGCGGACAAAACCGGCGTCAATCTTGAAAATCCGCGCTTTGACCAAATCTTCAAACGTCAGATTCGGAAAACCGCTGTCCTTCATTTCGCGCATAAACTTTGAATCAACCTTGAAGATCGCCGCTTTGAAAAGATCTTCCGTTTCGAGTTTGCCGAATTCAGCCGAGAGCAGATCGTCGGCGAGCGCGGTCGTCACATTCAAAGTCGTCGCCGCAAAAAGACGGTTTTCCGTGTTGTCCTCGTTGTATTTTGAATCGGATTTCTCAAAATCGAAACCGCGTGTTTTCATCGCCGAAACAAAACTTTGATTGCCCGTGAAAATAAATGTTCCGGCACCTTTGCCGTTCGCAAAGGTGCCTTCGCAATCTACGCGTCCGGCTTCGCGGACAAGGCTGAATTTGACCGCGCCATTCGATAAAGATTGTTCACGGCTCAAGCCTTTCAGATCGTCGTAATCAAAGGTTGAGCCCATCTGATTGCGGTCGCCCCTCTCGGTTTTGCGCGAAAACGACAGGTAAAGCTTTTCAACTTTGTCGGCTTTGGCTTCGGCTTTCCAAGTTCCGGTCAGCGTCGTTTGCGCAACGATCACATAATTTCCAATGACAATGATGATAAAAGCTAAAAATGAACAGAATAAAGTTTTAGAAATTTTTGACATAAAGCAGCTCCTTCTTAGATTGTGTTTTTTCTTGCAGACAAAAAGAAAACACCGTCACGCAAAATTTTGTGACAAAAATTTCTACAATTAAATTCAAGATTCAAGATTCAAGATTCAAGATTAATCAGAAACGACGAATTTTTAATTTTGAACTTTGAATCTTGAATCTTGTCAAACTCCCGCCATGTCCCATTTTTTGACGATCTCGATAATCAGATTCGCGACTTTGTCGGTGACCTTTTTATAATATTCATCGGCTTTTTTCTGATCGAATCGCGGGTAGCCCTGACCTTTCTGGTAAAGTCCGATCGACGAGGGAAATGGCACGGCTGACCACGTTCCTGTCGTCGGATAAGCCGTTGCCAGATCGTCTTTATAGCGTTCGGGATGAACAAGCGTCGGGTCGATCGCTTGTATAAACGCGGTTTCATTTAAACCTGCGTGTCCGCCGTCTTCGCCGAAAACTTCCTTTGTTTCGTCCGATGCAAACGACCACCAATTTATCACTAGAGTTCTAACTTTTTTCTCCGTCGCAACTTCCGCCGCGACCGCTTGCAGAACGGCAGTTTGCCCGCCGCCGTGTCCATTTAAGATAATGATATTTTTAAAACCGTTTTTCGCCAAACCTTCGAGAATCTGTTTGATGAACGGGCGATACGCGGCTTCGGTGATCTGAAATGCGCCCGGATAGGCTTCCATCGCACCCGTGATTCCGTAAGGCAAAACGGGCGCGATCATTGCATTCGTGCGCCGCGCAATAGTTTTCGCCATCGCAGAAGGCGCAGTATTGTCCGCGCCGTTATTGATCACGCCGTGCGGTTCGAGCGTCCCGGTCGGGAGCAGCACGGTGTTAATGCGCGACGGAATAACTTCCTTAAATTCCATCCAGTTGATCCGCTCCATCTCGCGTGTCGAAACGATGTCCTTATCGGTTTGCGCGAAAACGGAAAAAGCAAAAACCAAAACGAAAAGCCAAACAATAAATGTTCGATTCATAAAAAATCTCCTTTGAATTTGTTAAAATGTAAGTCTGTGGAATTATCAATTATCCGTTTCCAATAATCAATTGTTTAAAGACTGGAGCGCACGCGAGGGTGCGTGCGCTCCAGTCTGTCTATTTATTTTTCGGTTTGAGATATTTTTTGCCTTTGAGTTTTTTCGGCAGATAATCTTCGGTCGAGTAAATTTCATAACCCGCGCCGTAACCGATTTCTTTCATCAATTTGGTCGGCGCGTTGCGCAATTTAAGCGGCACGGGCAGATTTCCGTGGCGTTTTGCGTCGTCGAGCGCATCTTTGTAGGCTTGATACGCGCTGCGGTCTTTGGCGCAATTTGAAAGATAAGCAACGCCGTGCGCGAGATTTATTCCGGCTTCGGGCAAACCGATGATTTCGACGGCGCGAAAGACGGCGTTAGCAACAACAAGCGCGGTCGGCATTGCAAGTCCGATGTCTTCGGACGCAAAAATCACCATCCGCCGCGCGATAAATTTCGGATCTTCGCCCGCGTCAATCATCCGCGCCAGATAATAAATCGCCGCATCTGCTTGTGAAGCCCGCATTGATTTGATGAATGCGCTGATGACGTTGTAATGCTCTTCGCCCTGTTTGTCGTAGCGCAGAATTTTTGATTGCAGGGTTTCTTTTAATGTTTCAATCGTGATTTCGTCATAAAGCCGCGACGTATTTTCGATCATCGTGATCGCCTGCCGCGCATCGCCATTCGCCATTGCGATCAACCAATCTTTTGCTTCCTTTTCGAGTTCAAAACCTGTGCGGTCAATGATTTCCGACATATCCGCATCGGTAAATTCTTCGAGCACAAAAACGCGCAGACGCGACAAAAGCGCGGGAATAACTTCAAAACTCGGGTTCTCGGTCGTCGCGCCGATTAAAACAAGTTCGCCCGATTCGACAAACGGCAGCAGAAAATCCTGTTGCGCTTTATTAAACCGGTGAATCTCGTCGAGAAACAAAACACGCGGACGATTTTCTTCGCGCGGTTTACTGATGATTTTGCGAATATCATCCTTTCCGGCAGAAACGGCGGAAAGTTCATAAAAGTCAGCGTTGATCGCATTTGCAAAAATCCTTGCGAGCGTCGTTTTGCCCGTGCCGGGAGTCCCCCACAGGATAAACGAAAAAATATGACCTTGTTCAATCGCCTGACGAAGCGGCTTTCCGATTCCGACGAGATGTTTTTGCCCGATATATTCCGCCAAAGTTTGCGGACGAATTTTATTTGCCAGAGGCTGCATATTTTTAATATCCCAAAGACAAAAAAGCAATCT
>JBDTZT010000710.1:0-2791 GCA_040005005.1 Actinomycetota bacterium | reverse complement strand
CGACGATTATATTCCTCAGTTTTTTTAACAAAGAACCGCAAGAAATTGTCAAACAAAAAGCAACGCCAATTATTCGTGAAAACACAAACTTGCCGGTGGCCGTCCAAAATCCGAATGATTTGGCGGAAAATAAAAACACAAAGACGCAGATTCAACCGGCAAATGTAAATGCAAATCCCAAAACTTTACCGAAAGTTAATCCGATTCGGCCGGAAAACAAGCCGAACGAAATAATCCCGGCGCCAACCAATCTGCCTTCGTGGAATGTCGAAACGATTGCCGGAACGCCGAAAGTGGGAAATTCTTTTGAAAGCGGCAAACTGAAAGTCGGCGATTTGCTCGAAACCGATGCCAATTCCAAAGCAAAAATTCAGGTGGCAAATATCGGAAACGTCGAAATCGCGCCGAATTCGCGCGTAAAATTGATTAAGACAAACTCAACCGAACATCGTCTGTCGCTCGAAAAAGGTGAATTAAAAGCGAAGATTGACGCCCCGCCGCGCCTTTTTATCGTTGATACGCCGTCAGCGGTGGCGGTTGATCTGGGTTGCGAATACACGCTCGAAGTTGATAATGACGGCAACGGGAAACTGCACGTGACAAAAGGTTTTGTCGCGCTTGAAAGAAACGGGCGCGAAGCAATCGTTCCGGCGGGCGCGATTGCTCTGACAAAAAAAGGCAGCGGCATTGGAACGCCGTTTTCCGAAGATGCTTCGCCGAAATTTCAAGCCGCGCTTTACAAATTCGATTTTGAAAACGGCGGAAGCGAATCGCTGCAAACGATTATCAGAGAAGCGAGTCTTTATGATTCGCTGTCGCTCTGGCATTTGCTTTCACGGGCTGCAAAAACGGAACGCGGAAAAGTTTTCGACGCGCTCGCCTCTGAAATCAAACCGCCCGCAAATGTCACCCGCGAAGGCATTTTGAAACTGGACAAAAAAATGCTCGCCGCTTGGTGGAAGGAAATTGAAAATGTCTGGTTTGAATGAGTTCCAAGTTTTAAGTCTTTATTTTTCACTTGGAACTTGAGACTTGAAACATGGAACTGTCAGGAAAAAGAAATATGAAAAGCAGTTTGTTTATTTTAGCGACGGCCTGTTATCTGGCTTTAACTTTAACTCTTCTCGATTTTGATGTTTCGGAAAAAGTGCAGGCGCAATCACTGCCTAACGATTTGGTCGTTCACGAATGGGGAACTTTTACTGCGATTGCCGGAAAAAGCGGCGTCGCAGTTGATTGGCGACCGCTCAGCGGCGCGAGCGATTTGCCGAAATTTGTTTATACATCCGAGAATCAAAAAGGTTGGCGCGGAAGCTACCACGATCCGGGCAAAGGTCGCGTTGCCAAAGTTCGGATGGAAACTCCGGTCATCTATTTTTACACGGCAAAGAATATGGAAGTTGATGTCAAAGTCGCGTTTCCAAGCGGAACCATCACTGAATGGTATCCGCAAGCCGGTTGGGCAAATGCGCGTTTTGAATCCGGCATCAACTGGGGGAAAATCAAATTGCTGCCGAATGAAAAGCCGAATTATTTGCGCGAAGTTGCTGATAGCCATTATTATCCGGCGCGTGAAACCGAATCGGTCCCGATTCAGGTTTGCAACGCCGATAAAACCAAAATCGAAAGAGAAAAGTTTTTGTTTTATCGCGGAGTCGGCGATTTTGAATTGCCTTTGAAAGTAAAATTAGACGGCGAAAAAGTTGTTCTAAACACCGTCGGTGAACAAGCCATTTCAAAAGATAATGCGGGCGGAAATATTACAAACTTAATTGTTTTTGAAAATCGCGGCGGCAAAATCGGTTACGGGTTTGTGCCGACACTTTCGGGCGAAACGACTGTCGAACGTCCGGCATTAAACAAAAATCTGACGGATGTTTTTGACGAACTGGAAAAAATTCTCGTCGCGCAAGGGCTTTACGAAAAAGAAGCGAAAGCGATGATTGAAACGTGGAAAGACAGTTGGTTTGAAGAAGGCTTGCGCGTTTTTTACGTTTTGCCGCGAAAACGGACGGACGAAATTTTGCCTTTGACCGTTGCGCCGCAACCGCGAGAAACCATTCGCGTGCTGGTCGGACGCACCGAAGTTATTACGCCCGAAATGGAAAAAGACGTGCGAAAACAAGTTGGATTTTTGCGTTCAAATTCAAGAGAAGTGCGCAAAGAAGCACAAAGTTACTTAAAAAAATACGGCCGATTTTATGAGCCGATTTTGAAAAGTCTTTTGGAAACTGAAAGAAGCCCAAAAGTTCGGATGCAAATTCAAAAGCTGATTGCCTTGAGTTAAAAAAATTTGCCCACGAAACACACGAAATATAGGAAAAAAGAAAAATCAAACAATTTCGTGCTTTTCGTGTGTTTCGTGGGCAAATTCCTTTAGATTAAATGAATCAACAAACCGTCGCGCAGTTTCGGCTCAAACCACGTTGATTTCGGCGGCATAATTTGGCTATCGTCAGAAACGTCAAGAAGTTGTTCGACGGTTGTCGGAAACATCGAAAAAGCAACTTGCCATTGACCCGAATCAACCAATTTTTCAAGCTCCGCCGACCCGCGAATGCCGCCGACAAAATCAATCCGTTTATCAGTTCGCACGTCTTCGATTCCCAAAATTGGACGCAAAATAAAATTTTCCAGACGGCTCACGTCCAAAGATTCGATCACGCCCGGCGCGACAAAATATTGAATATTAAACATCAATTTCCGCCATTTTCCTTCCAGATAAACACAGATTTCGCCCGGATTTTCTGGAACGGAAGAGTCGGTTTCCAAAACGATAAAACCTGATTCT
>JBDTZT010000709.1:0-2801 GCA_040005005.1 Actinomycetota bacterium | reverse complement strand
TAGGCAGATTCGGAAATTGCTAAATAGACTTTTACATCAGGTTTTAACTGCGACAAAATATCTTTGTAAATTCGATATTGTCCGAGTGCTTTTTGAAACTCGGAAATCACCGAAACACCTATAAAACTTTTGACTTCAACAACAATTTTTTGCGTTCCCTTTTCAGCAAAAATCTTGTGCGCTTCCATATCGCCGTAAAGTTTCAGTTCCTTAAAACGAATCTGAAAATTTTCAGCCGTAATCGTCCAGCCGTCATTGATGAGCGCATTTTTGACCGCATCGTGAATTTTATCGAGTTGCGCCATAAATATTTTTACAATAATCGGTAACTACCGATTCGGCTCATTATCCAGTCATTTATTCGGTCGGTCTTTCTCTTCAAAAATACTTGTTCGCGTTCCGTAAAACATTTCACGTTTTTTGTCATAGCGGATTTCGTATTTTTCCAAAGCTCCGGCGCGTCCACGATAATCAATTTCGTATTTCCAAACGCCGCGTTTATCCGCTTTGTGTCCGAAAAGATAATCAACCCAATATTCTTTGCTGGTTTCCCCGGCCATTTTCAGTTCGGTTTGATACTGAATTACTTTGTCCTGTTTTTCGCTGTAACCGATCAGAGTCGTTTCCAAACCCATACAGGCAATTGCATCGAAAAGCGCAAATTCAAACGGTTTGCCGTCGGCGTTGTAATCTTTCAGATTCATCAAAATAGGTTTGCCTTCCTTGTTTTTGTTAATACGGGGCACGTCGTAATAGCCTTTTTTTATCAAATACGGCAAATCCAAAGTGTTGGAACCGCTGCCAATTCCGTCGCTCGTGATTTCGAGCGTGTTGATGATTTTCTGGCGTTTGATGTCAACGAGCGAAACATTTGTCACGCCCGTATAAAAATGTCCGCGCGATTGGTCAGGGCAAGTATAAAGATCGTCTTCCGGCTCGCGCGGGAATTTTTTCGGATCAAGCATCCATAAAACCAACTCTCGACTGGCGGTAACCTTCACTTTTTCAAGGATTACAGCCGATTTCGGAAAAACTTGGGCAGCTAAACTTCCAACTGAAATTAGCAAAAAAAAGAAAATTAAACTTATATATCTCAACATAATTTTGAACTTCAGATTTTCATAGTCGAGAAGACTTTTGCCTTTTTACTTTTGCCTTATTTTAGCCTTTTGCTAAAAGTTGCAGACTTCTTCTGAGCAATTTCTGAACGCTAAGTTCAGTTCCTTCCTGCATCGCTTGTTTCAGAGCTTTTTCTGCCGCGTTGCTGTGATAGCCGAGATTGACGAGCGCGGAAATCGCGTCATCATAAACCTCATCGCCCGATGATTGTGGAATTCCTTCCGATTTCATCTCTTCCGAAGCTAAGCCCGAAAGCTTGGTAATTTTATCGCGCAGTTCGATCACCAGGCGTTCCGCCGTTTTTTTGCCAACGCCCGGAATCGAATTGAGCCGCGCCAAATTGTTTTGGCGAATCGCCGAAATTATTTCGTCCGCGCTCATTCCCGAAAGTGCCGTGATCGCGGATTTCGGACCGATTCCCGAAACCGAAATCAGATGCAGAAACAATTCCTTTTCGCGGACGGTTTTAAAGCCGAAAAGCGCAAAAGCATCTTCACGGACAACCGTATGAATACGAAGCTGAACCGCATCGCCGATTTCGCCGAGTTCGTAAAACGTCGAAAGCGGAATCGTCACTTCATAACCGACGCCGCTGACATCAATAATCAACAAATTCGCGTCTTTTTCTAAAATTTTCCCCGATAGATTGGCAATCATTTTGTTATTTTAACGGTCAGATTTTTGTAATCAATTTCAAGTAAAGAATCAATCAACATTTGAGTTCCAATCAATGATTCGTCAGTTTCGCTGACTAAAATTCTGACTGAAAGTGTTTTACCAAGCCAATTTATTTGACCTGAAGCAACCTCCACTTCGGTTGTGTTTTGCTCGACCATAATGACAGATTCACGCCCGACAATATCCAGTGAATTGTCTTCAATAAATTTTCTGGGCAACAATAAAAAACCATTAAAGCCCGTATCTAAAACGCATTCAATCTGTGCGCCGTTTGATAATTCATTCGTCAGAATAGTTTCTGAATTTTCAGTTACGAAACCTTTTTCCTCAGCCATGAACCTCCGATTTTATGGGCATATTTGTAACCGATTCTTCCAAAATAGAACTTACTTTCCGGCATTTCCGCCCGAGCTTTTAATATTACTTGTACTTCGTCTTTGTCCACGAAATATTTGCCTAAATATGGTTCGATGGCGACAAATTCGCCATTGTGTTTGGGTTCGAGAATCGCTTTTAAATTATCTTCGTAAAACTTTTTGCCAAGCGCAACTAAATCGTCTTTTACTTCAACAGACATTGCAAAACCTCCTTTTGTTTCACACTTGAAACATAAATTGTAATTGATAAAAGGTTTAAGGGCAACGATAAAACGTGATTTCGGCATCTTTAGGACTGCGAACTTTTTCACAAACTTAATTTAAGAGTATAATTTCGCTAACGATAATGAAGGTTGATAAAATATCGGAACTGACAACTAATCGCTTGAGCATTTATCTGCGCTGTCTAAACGAACTGACGACGCAGGGCGCGCGCACGGTTTCGTCTGAAGGTTTGGCGAAAAAATTTCATTTGAATTCGGCGCAGATTCGCAAAGATTTAGCGTATTTCGGTGAATTCGGGGTGCGCGGAGTCGGCTATTATATCGAAGATTTACGCAAGCAAATAACGAAAATTCTCGGACTCGATAAACGGCATTGCGTCGGAATTATCGGCGCGGGACGGCT
>JBDTZT010000086.1:0-9385 GCA_040005005.1 Actinomycetota bacterium | reverse complement strand
GATCGCCGGACTCGCGGAAAATCATTCGGGTGACGATAATTTTTGGTCGTGGCGCGAAGCGATGTATCGCCTCGCGCTCAATCTCGGCGCGGACGAAATGAAAATCATCGCTGCCATGCTTTATGCCGAACTCGTGCGAAACGGTTATTCAAATGTTGCCGAATTTCATTATGTTCATCATGATAAAAACGGCAAACCTCACAGTAATTTAGCCGCGATGGGCAACTCCTTGATCGAAGCCGCAAGCGAAGCCGGAATTAAGATAACTTTGATTCCGGTTTTTTATCAAAAAGGCGGTTTTGGACAAGAACCGAACGAAAGCCAGCGACGATTTATCTCAAAAACTTTTGAAGATTATGCGAAACTTTTTGAGGCTTCGGCGGAGATTTGCAAGCGATATGAAAACGCCAATATCGCGATCGGAATTCATTCGATGCGCGGCGTTGACGCGAAAGACATTTTGCGGGCGGTCAACGAATTACCAGAAGAAGTTCCGTTTCATATTCACGTTTCCGAGCAATTAAAAGAGGTCGAAGATTGCATCGCTTTTCTCGGCCAACGTCCGGTCGAATGGCTTTTGGACAATTGCGATCTAAACGAAAGATTTCATCTCGTTCACGCCACGCATCTGACCGCTTCCGAAATCAAAAAATTGGCGAAATCCCGCGCCAACGTCGTGCTTTGTCCAAGCACCGAAGGAAATTTGGGTGACGGAATTTTTCCTTTGCGAAAATATCAATCTTGCGGCGGAAATTGGAGTCTTGGAACAGACAGTCATATCGGACTTAATCCGCTGGAAGAATTGCGTTTATTGGATTATGGGCAAAGGCTGGTTTCGCATAAACGCAACACTTTCCGCAAGGACAGCGGTTTGTTTGCAATGACCGAAGCGACGATTGCCGGACGCAAGGCGATGAATAATTTTGAAACCGAATTTTTCGCGGTCGGCGCGGATTTTGACGCTTGTGTGATAAATGCGGACGAACCTTTGCTGGCCAATGTAAGCACGGAAAATCTCGCTTCGGCAATTGTTTATTCGGCTGATGCTTCGCAGATTTACGGAACTTTTGTCGGGGGAAAATTAGCTCAAAAAGACGAAAATTACGAACAGATCAAGAAAAGTTTTATTGATTGCGTGAAGCGGTTCAGACATTGAAAGATTTTTTCACGCCGAGGCGCAAAGTTCGCAGAGTTTCAAACTTCTCTGCGAACTTTGCCGACTTCCGAGAAAACTTTGGCTTTGGTGTATTTCGTGATGTCGTTCGTGATCGTCAAAGTGCCAAATGCGCCCGAACCTTTGGCGTAAACAATGCGTTCGCGGTTAAAATTCGCCAGTTTTTCAAGCAGGTGAAAATCCTGCATAAGCAGCGGACCACGCTCGCCAGCCGTAATTGAATTTTGATTATCGGCTACGGAAACTCCGGCAGACGTTGTCAAAGTTGTGGATTTTTCTTCCGGTTTTTGTTTTCTTTGCTCATAATTTTCCCTTTTTAATTGGAATTAGAATAATTCTAATACACTATCCTAGAAAAAACGCTTGAATTTGATTGGTTTAAATCAAATATAGAACGTTTATTAATTTCTCAAGTAACCTTTTAAGCCGCCGCGCTTTGCGCCGGAAACATTTTGTCCAAAGCCGTGGTTAAAACTCCGACTCCAAATTCACCGGCGGCGCGTGATTTCAATTTTCCTGCCGCATCAAACAGATAATAAACCGGAACCCAACCTTGCTCGTTCAAAAACGCGTCTTTTAATTTGTGCTGATTATCAATTGCGCAAACATCGTCAATGCAGTGTTCGGCAATCGTCGTTTTGACCGTATCCAAATTTGTATCGGCTTCGTAACGCGGCATATGGATTGCCACTGTTTTCAAGCCTTTATCTTTATATTTAGCTTTCAGCTCCTGTAATTTGGGGATATTTTCCTTACAAATTCCGCAACTCGTTGCCCAAAAATAAACAAGTGTCGGCGCGCCTGAAACGTAATCGTCGGCTGTTTCCTGTAATTCGTTCAGCCATTCGGTCGCGCCTTCAAATTTTGGAATTGCGTCTCCGATTCTCATTGGCATATTTTTATCTCCACTATTCGATTTTAGATTGCGGATTTGGGATTTATTTTAATAATCCGCAAACCCAAATCCACAATCCAAAATAAATCGTTAAAAACTTACACTTTCAAATTCTCTTGTCCCGGTGTCCAATCAGCCGAGCAAAATCCGCCGCTTTGAAGCCCTTGCAAAACGCGCAGAGTTTCGTCAACCGAACGTCCAATGTTCAAATCGTGAACGACCGCATATTGCAAAACGCCTTCGGGATTGATGATGAACAAACCACGCAAAGCAATGTTCGCTTCTTCGACCAAAATGTTGTATTTTGCCGCTAATTTTCCGCCAACGTCCGAAATCAACGGATACGCAAGACCTTCGATTCCATTTTGATCGCGCGGCGTTTTGATCCACGCGCGGTGTGAATGAACCGAATCGGTCGAAGCCCCGAGAACTTCGGCGCCGATACCGTTAATTTCGTCAAGCCGGTCTGAAAAAGCCGTCAGTTCGGTCGGGCAGACAAAGGTGAAATCGAGCGGATAGAAAAGCAGAATCAACCATTTTCCTTTATAATCCGAAAGGCTGACGTTTTCGCCCAATGTTTCCATATTCTTGGTCGAAGGCAGATTAAAATCCGGTGCCGGTTTGCCGACCTTGGCGATTGTAACTTCCGTTTTGTTTTCCGTAGCTGTGCTTGTAGCTGTTGACATTATTAAATTTATCTCCTTAAAATTTATTTTTTATTGATTGCAATCAGGGCAAAGTCCACGCAAAATAAGTTCTAAAGATTCGGGTTTGAATTTGGAAAATTCCGCCGCGAAATTAATAATTTCCAGTGGAAGCTCGATTTCCATATCAACCAATTTTCCGCATTTTGTGCAGATCGCGTGATCGTGCCGCGAAGTCATCGAATCGAAACGGCTCGCGCCGTTGCCGAAACTAATTTCCGCGATATGTCCCGCTTCCTTCAGATAACGCAGCGAATTATAAACCGTCGCAAATGAAATACCCGGCAAAATCTTTTTCGCTTTATCGAAAACCTCATTTGCCGTCAAATGCTCCGGTTCTTCGCGGATAACCTGCAAAACAACTTCACGTTGTTTTGTCAGCCCCAAATCTTTAATATTTATTGTTACGTTCATTTCGTCCTAAATTAGATTTAGAGTAATTCTAATTCTAATTCCTGTCAAGTGTATTTTGAAAAATTTTATTTGTTTTCGGGTCTGACAATCAATTTCCGTTTTGCCAAAACTTCCAATCCAGTGCGGCGCGAGGTAATTTCGATGCTGCGTTCTTCAGTTATCTGAACATCGCTCAAAGCACGTTTCGGCGTGTAGGTGACGACATAATTTGAATCAATATTTTTGGCGAGAAAATCGGTTTTGGCAATCATTTCGTCGCGTGTTTCGGGCAGAAAAAACAAGCCGTTCGTGTCTTCGGAAAGTTTCGTTAAAGATTTTTCGCTGTTCGTTAAATTATCGCCGCGTTCCCTGATTTTGCGAATCATTGCGCGGTCGAGATTGATCGTCATTATGGGATAAGTTTTCGTCTGCCCCTGGACGGGAATATCCGCGCCCGGCGGCAGTTCTTTTCTCTGCGTTCCGCCGCCGCTCACCGATTTTATGCGCTGCCCGACGATCGCTTGCTCCATTTTGGTGTAACTCATAATATGAACATTGATGTTGCTCGCGAGCAGATTCTTGATCGCCGCGCTTCGTTCGCCATCATCGCTCGTGCTGTCCAAACCGTCGGTAATCAATACCAAATGGCGATTTTCAAGGCTCGATTTATCAAAAAATTTAATCGCCAGATTCAATGCTTCGACAAACCGCGAACGCTTGCCGAATTTGAGATTTTTGTCCAAAGCCGCCAAAAGTTGAGTTTTATCATTTGTCCATTCGGCGAGAATTTTCGCATCGTCGTTATATTCAAGAAGCGCGACCGTATCGTCGGGCTGCAAACCCTTTATCAAGGCTTTGGCAGTTTCACGCGTCGTCTTGAAATCCTTTGCCTGACGGTCTTCGCCGCCCGTATCTAAAACGATCAAAACAGTTGCGGGAATTCGCCGAATGCTCGAAGCCTGATGCAAAACGCCGTCTTCATTGATGACCAAATCTTCTTTTTTCACGCCCGAAAAAAACTGTCCGGCTTCGTCAAAAGCTGAAATATTCAGTTTGATTTCTTCGGTAAAAACCTTTTCGGATGTGTCATCAGACGAATTCGGGCGCGGCGTTGTGCGCCCCGATTGCGCGTTGGCAAAAATGCTCAAAGCAAAGAAAACAGCAAGAAATTGCGGATAAAATTTAGTTCGCGGCAAAAGCATAAAACCTCTGAAAATAAATTGACTTCAATTTTTATGATGCCGCAATTTTCCAAAAATATGCTTTTCAATCTTGAAAAGATTTGTAAAGAGTTTGTTAAATCTCACAATTTAGGATTTTTCTCGACAAAAGCAACCAGATTTTTCGCATAATCCTTGAAACTCGGACACGCAATGTGATGCGTTTTGAGAAGTTCTTCCGAAATTTTTGTGTTATAAGTTTGCTCAAGAAAAAAATACGGCACACCGTAATGCGGCAAGCCTGTCAGCAAAGGCGAAAACGGCAGATTCAGCGATAGTTCAACCAAACTTGCCGGCGGCGTAATGACCGATTTTTTGCCCGTTAAGGCTTTGACGATCGAATCGCAAATTTCGGCGGTCGAAAGCGGGTTCGGGTCAGCCAGCGCGATGGTTTTGCCGATTGCCTTTTCATCTTTTGAAAGCGCGGCGATGCCTTCGACCACAAAATCTACCGGCACAAGATTGAGTTTGACGGTTTTATTGCCGACATTGGCAAGCCGCAAAAGCTTTGCAAATTTTTTATAATAAAAAATGACGTAATAAATACCGTCGTATTTCGCGGTTTCGCCCGTCCGGGAATCGCCGACAACGACCGAGGGGCGAAAAATGGTGACGGGCAATTCTGTTTTGAGTTTTTCGACTTCCATTTCGGCAAAATACTTTGTTTCTTCGTAGAAATTGCGAAAACCCGCGTCGTGTGCGAGTTCAGCTTCGAGAATTTCGCCTTTCCGTTTTCCGGCCACATAGCACGTCGAAATGTAATTGTAACGGCGCAAATTCGGTGCGTTCTTGACAAGTTCATTGACGTTCTTGGTGCCTTCGACATTGACGCGATATGCTAAATCTTTTCCGACCGCTAAATCGTAAATCGCCGCCAGGTGAAAAACATCGGTTGTTTCCGATTGTACGGTTTTCAAATCTGCTTCCGACATTCCGAGATTTTCCAGCGTGATATCGCCTTCAATAAGCGCAAAATTTCCGAGCGGAACATTCATTTTGTCAGCGATTTGTTCAATCTCGCGCATCGCTTTTCCGGTAAATTGTTTTTGAACGAGGAGGAAAAATTGCGTGTTTTGACTTGCCAGACGCTCAACCAGCCGCTGCGCGATGAAACCGGGGAAACCTGTCAGAAAAATTGTTTCGGTAAAACTCATAAAGCAAATTATAACTGAATGGTCATTCATTTTGGAAGTCGTGAATGAATGTTCATTCAGTTTAAAATCTTTGCCGCTCTGAATTTCCGGGAACCCAACGTGGTTAAAACTTTTACAATTTCCTAAACATTGTGTTATGTTTTGAAAAACCTTGCTAGTTTAAGGTTTTGGTCAAACGATAAAAGGTTTGGAAATGGCAACTAAAAAAAAGGAAAATCCGGCAGAAGCGAAAAATGTCCGAGAAAATGTTGTTCCGGCATTTGAAATAAATGCTCCGCCGGAAGATTTCCCGAACGAATTGCGCGAAGCCTTTTGGTCGGTCATTTCGTTTGAGAAAGGCGAGGCAAGCAGTTTAACTTATCCGGAAGCGGAACAAAAAATAAAAGAACTTGAAGCACAAGGCATTTCAGGACTTTGCATCGTCACCGATGAAGTCGCAGCGCGAATTTCAAATAAGAATTAGCTGCGAACAAACCTAAAAGAACCCGCAGTAGAAATAATATTTAGCGCGTTTTTCTGGCTAAAACTCCAAAACGACTTTGCCGAAACTCGCGTTTGATTCCAGATATTGGTGCGCTTTTCTCACATCTTCAATCTTAAAAACTTTATCAATATTCGGCTTTAATTTTCCGTCGGCAAAGAGCGGCACGACTTCTGCAACAAATTTTCGCGTCGCTTGGGCTTTTTCGCCGCCCGGACGCGAGCGCAGAACCGTGCCGATAATTTTCAGGCGTTTCGACATTACTTGCGAGAAATTTAACTCGGCTTTCGCGCCGCTCGTCGTGCCGACTAAAATCAGACGACCTTTTAAATTCAAACTCTCAAGATTTGCCTGAAAATACGCCGCGCCGACAAGATCTAAAATTACATCAACGCCTTTTCCTTTGTTGAATGCGTGAATTGTTTCAGCAAGATTCTTCACCGCATCTTCTTCTTCAAAACTTATTGACATTCCAAGTCCGTATTCAGCAGCTTTCAAAAGTTTTTCTTGAGTTCGTGAAGTTCCGATTACGTCAATTCCTCGCGCCTTTGCCAATTGGAGCGCGGCGAGTCCAACACCGGAACCGACGGCGTGAATCAAAAGTGTTTCGTTTGATTGTAAATTTCCGAGCGTAAAAATCGCGTCGTGCGCGGTGATGAAGGCTTCGGGAATGGCGGCAGCTTCGATGAAACTTAGATTTTCGGGAATTTTGGCGAGTAAAGATTCGTCCGACAAAAGAAATTCGGCTTGCGCTCCGCCCGCCGTGATGCCGAAAATGCGGTCGCCGATTTTGAAATTTGTAACTTCGTTGCCGATTTCCGCAACTTCGCCCGCAAACTCCAAACCTAAAATTCTTTCGGGAAAACCAATCGGTGCGGGATAAAAGCCTTTGCGTTGCAAAAGGTCGGCGCGATTTAATGCCGACGCTTTGACGCTCACCAAAACTTCTTTCTCTTTCGGTTTCGGCGGATTTTCGACTTCGCGGATTTCCAAGTTTTCCGCGCCGCCGAATTCTTTAACATAAACTGCTTTCATAAAATATTTAGCCACGAATAAACACGAAAAGACACGAAATTTTAATTTTTGTTCGTGAATTTTTGTGTTTGTTCGTGGCTGAAAATTATTGTTTTACCGAACGTTTTGCCATATTCATCAATTCTTCAGGCATCCATTTGTCGAGGTTTTTCTTTTCGGCTTCGGCGATGCCTTTGTCGCGGTTGCGCCATTCTTTTGCCGGATCGTCTTCGCGGCCGGATTCTTTCGGATAATTTTCGACCTGTTCCAGACTGATGATTATTCCGTGCGCGATTTCGTTCCAATCTTCGGTTTGAATTCCGCGTAAAACCACGGGAAGTCCGGCCGTCCAATCTTCTTCGGGCGCAATGTTGTCATATTCGGGAATTGTCAAAAATGCGGGCAAAGGAAACGGTTTGCCGCCGAATTCGCTGACGATTTGCGATTTTACGTCTTTATAAGAGGCGTTCGGATTCGCTATTCTCATTTCCAATGCGCGGCGAAAAATGTCGGATACGGTTGTTTGATTGCTCATTGTTTTTTGCTGAAATTTGCTGCAATTTCCTACTAATAAATTACACTCTTTACAAAATCAACGCAAAACAACATACTGCAAAAGATAGTAAATTATTTGTTTTTAGGCGCGGCGTTCGCTTAATTTCCGGTTCGGAAATTTATTTTGATTTTCAATTTTAATGCGGAAAATGGCTCAAGCAGATTTTGAACAATTCAAACAACTCGTTTTGCAGGATTTCTCTTTGCAGGAACAACTTCGCGTTTTTACCGAACGCGGCACACTTTTTACCAAAGTCATTGAAATCTCGGGAAAATACGGGTTTCAGATAACAACCGAAGATATTGAAGAAGTCTGGCGAACGAACAGCCGTTTGTGGATTGAAAGATGGATTTGACCGTCAAAGCCAAAATTTTTCGCAATTGGTCGCCAATTCGCCTCTTTTGGGAAAAGGGGCAGCCGTTTGTTGATTGGTGTTATCTGGGTAGAGAACGTTTTGTTCAACCGTTTTTTGATGACACGATTTCGCGGCGTTTTCGCGAGCCTTTCAATACGCTGTTTCGTCATCAAACGCCTTTGGAAGTTTTGGGCAAATTGTCCGCCCAGCGGTCGGCGATTGCGCCAACCGGATTTATCTTTCATCTGTCGCGCTGCGGTTCGACGCTTGTTTCACAAATGCTTGCCGCGTTAGCGCAGAATATCGTTATTTCGGAAGCCTCGCCGATTAGCAAAATTTTAGAGGCAAACTTCATTAATCCGCAGATTACCGATCAGCAACGAATCATTTGGCTGCGCTGGATGATTGAGGCGTTTGCCCAGCAAAGAAACATTGATGAGCGTTATTTTTTTGTTAAATTCGACAGTTGGAACACGATTAATTTGAGTTTGATTGAACGCGCTTTTCCCGACGTGCCGTGGATTTTTCTTTATCGAAATCCGCTTGAAGTGATCGTTTCGCAAATGCGGCAGCGCGGCGCACAGATGATTCCGGGATCAATTGTTCATATTTTGCCCGGAATGACATTGACGGATGCCCTGCAAATGCCGCCCGAAGAATACTGTGCGCGGGTTTTAGCGCGATTTTGCGAAAGTGCGCTTGATAATTGTCAGAGTCCGAACGCTTTACTGGTCAATTACAACCAGCTTCCCGATGCCGTAACCTCAGAGATTCTCGAACATTTTCGCGCCCGTTATGAAGCCGCCGATATTGAAATGATGAAACGCGCCACGCAGTTTGACGCGAAAACGCCGCAAATGAATTTCATTCCCGATACGGAAAGAAAAAAGAGCGAAGCCTCAAAAGCCGCGCACCAGGCTGCCGAAAAATGGGTCAACCCGCTTTATGAACGCCTTGAAAATGTGCGCCGCCAAAATATTTTGTGATTTGACGGAAGTCGTGTAATCTTTGGAAATGCCGTCAAAATTCAAGGAAACAATAGCTGACTTAAAAAATAAAGCATTTGGACTTGCTTTAATTTCTGTCGGATTTGTTCTTGATCCGATTGCAGGCTACTTTTTAGGGAAAATGCACATTCGCCGTGAGATAGCGAATGATGTGTTAATTTCATCGAAATAGACGACAATCACACCTCAAACACCGATGAAAATAAAAAAATTAGTTCAGGAAATTTCCTTTTCATTGGAAAATTGTAGAGACAAATTCTCCAGAAACAAAGAGTGTTTAATATTTTCCGATGGAACTGTAATAATGCACTAGGTAGGATGATTGCCTACACTAGTGGGGAATTTCATCGTAGATTCTTAACACTAGATATTGGGGTCTTACCGAAAAATCTAATAAACTTAACTCCTGATCTGTAAACATACAAAATTTAT
>JBDTZT010000708.1:0-2806 GCA_040005005.1 Actinomycetota bacterium | reverse complement strand
TCCAGCGCGTATTTGATGCCGACGTTGCAGCCGCCGCAAAACCCGAGGTTTTCCGTTTGCCGCAAAACCGCCGCGTCGGGAAATTTTTGTTCGATTGTTTCCGCCTGATTATCACGCGAAGCATTGTCTATAACGATCGCTTTAACGCCCGGATGCGACAGATTTTCGAGCGAGGCGAGACACTCCAGCGTATCTTCAAGTCCGTTCCAATTCAAAATAACAATATGAACCGAAGGTGATTTTTGCAACGTAGTAAAAGCCGTCATAATAAAAGCCGTCATCAATAGAGCAGAGCAGCAGCGAATGCTTCCAAATTCGTGCAAGTTTCAATTATACGAACTGACTCGCTACCGTTCGCGATACCGATTTTTATTTTCTCAAGACGGCAACAATTTCCCAACCTTTATCAAATCCGAGTTTGGTCAAGACCTGTTCACTAAAGAGTCCTAATTTTTCCGTTAAATCTAAGTTAGGACGCGCAACCTCCGGATTTAGCCGATTTTTATATGCTTTTGAACGAATCCAATGTTCGTCTGAATAATATGCCCGCGTCACAACTTTCGCTTCGGAAAAGCCGGTTTCATTCGCCAACATTTTAACCGCCTTCGGTGTCGGAAAAATCAAGTGGCGCGGAACTTCCCACGGAAACCAATCCGTATTATGCCATTGTGCGCCGAAAGAATGCGGATTCGGATAAAATAAAACGGCAATTCCTCCGTCTGCGAGCAATTCGGAGACGCGAAGCAACGCGCCTTTCGGGTCGTTGATATGCTCGAAAACGTGATTGAGAACGATCAAGTGATATTTCCCGCGCGGAATATCAACCGTGCGGAAATCACCGGCAAAAACATTACATTTCGTCACTTCACGCGCAATCTGCGCCGCCGCTTCGTTCCATTCCAAACCTTCCGTCGTCCAGCCGACTTTTTTAAGTTTTTCCATCAGCCAACCCGCGCCGCAACCGAGGTCTAACGCGAAATGTTCGCCCGTGCCTTTCGGTAAAAGTTCGTCCATCACCAAGCCGAAAAAGGCGCGTTCACGAAAAAATGCGTTTTTCGCCAATAATCTGCCGAGCATTCCGGTCAAACCCTCTGTCGTTTTCCCCTTCACTTCGTCAACGACGGCTTTCCGCAAACTGTTGCGAAAATTGCCGTTCGGCAGCGCGTCGAAATCAATATCGGGAATTTCGCGCTTTAAATTATAAGGCGAATATTCGGACGGATAACACAGATGCAAATCTTCCTGTATGACCATCGGATTTTGAAAAACGGTTTGACACGAATCGCAGAGATGATAGGAAAATTCGCCCGGCGTGCCGTGCAGACGGTCAGGCGTGGTGAAAAAAAGTTTTGTGTTTTTACTTTCGCAAATCGGACACTTTTCCAAAAGCGCGGTTCGCGGCGAATTTTTGTTTCCAATCATTTTTTTAATCTTAGCAGATTTTCGATTTTTGATTTAATCCATTTTCTTTCGTCGCCGTCAACAAAGGTTTTCCAGATCAGCAATGAATACAACGCCGTGCAGATCAAAACCAGAGGAATCAGCCAGAACGAAAAGTTATCGTAAAATAGCGCAAAAACAATCGGGGGCAGCAATAATATAACACCGCCGACCAAACTGCCGAAATGATTAAAAAATTTGAATGAACCGCCGACAATTCTTTTCGCCAGCCAAATAATGATAAAAGCGTCAATAATGACGCGCAAGCTCCACGCCGCCGCCGCGCCGACGATCTGATAAGAATTAACCAGCCACGCCGCCGAGAAAATATACAAAACGAGTTCAACCCAGTAAAGTTTTGCCAAGACATCGGTTCGGCCCGATGCCGTGATTGTGCTGTGCGGAATATAGGCCAGAATATTGAAAAGCAATCCGAAAAGCAGAATGTAAAACGGCGGCGAACTTTGGAAACCGAATTCGGCACCTGCCCAAATCGTAAAAAACGGCTTGGCGACGACGAACATAAACATTATCGCAGGCAGCAGCCAAATCAGATTGAGACGCAGACTCCGCGCAAAAAGCGCATCGAATTCAATTCGTTTTTCGGGTGCGAGAAGCTGTGAAAATGCCGGCACCAGCGATTGCGTCATTGACGAGGAAAACATCGTCGCCATATTGGCAAACGTAAAAGCGATCGAATAATAAGCTAAAGATTGGACGGAAACATAGCGCGCCAGAAAAAACTTTTCGACATTTGAAAGCAAAACGGCGGCGATCATTGCAATCAGCCAACCGCTTCCGAATTTGAGCAAGGGTTTGAAAAGACTTTTATCAATCGTCGGCTGATAAAGTTCGGGCAGAATCTTTCCGGACGTAAAAACAGTTGCCGTAAAAATCAAGACCGCCGCAAAAAACGCTACCAAAACGGCATCAACAACACTTCGGGTGAGATACAAAACGAGCGGCGTGATGATTCCCATCAAGATTTTCGGGACGGCGTTGATCAGCGTGTTCAAATCCATCCGCAAGCGCGAAAGCTGCGGCGTATTCAAAACCGAGGAAAGAATACCGAGCACAAATGAAACCGAAGTTATCTTCAGCGCAATACTCGCGCTCATTTGATAAGTTTCCGAAACCTTGAACCAATTGACGATGATCCAATGCGAAAAAACAAAGATCGGAAGCAAAAAAACCAGTAAGGTCGAAAGGGCGATAAAGGTTGCCGTCCTGACGACTTCGCCTTCTTTATTCCTTGATCCTTGTCCGTAAGCCTCCGAACCGAACTTGGTCGAAGCGATGCCCATTCCGAAATCGGCAAACGCAAAATAATTCGGAATCAAACCGACCAAAATTATCACGCCGTAAC
>JBDTZT010000707.1:0-2807 GCA_040005005.1 Actinomycetota bacterium | reverse complement strand
CGCGCCGCCACTTCCAAATCGGGAAGTGCCGACGTTCTTTCCGCCCTCGGCGTCAATGTTTCGGCAAGCCGCGAAACTTCGGAAAAATGTTTGAATGAAATTGGCATCTGCTTTATGTTCGCGCCGCTTTATCACGCTTCGACAGCGCGGGTCGCCGCGGTTCGGCGCGAACTCGGCGTTCACACAACTTTTAATCTTTTAGGTCCAATGACAAATCCGGCAAACGCGCCGTTTCAGATTATGGGTGTGTGGCACAAGGATTTGGTCGCCCCGATCGCCGAAACATTGTATGCGCTCGGAACAAAACGTGCTCTTGTCGTTCACGGACTCGACGGACTCGACGAAATTACGGTTTCGGATAAAACTTCGGTAGCGGAAATTACGCCCGGATACATAAAGTTTTACGAAGTTTCACCCACCGATTTCGGCTTTCAAACAGTTGAAAATATTGAAAATTTACGCGGCGGCGACGCAAACCAAAACGCGCAGATCATTAAAGATGTACTTGAAAATAAACGAAAAGACGCGGCGCGAACTTTAGTTTTAATTAACGCGGCGGCAGCGATTTTTATTGGCGGAAAAGCCGAAAGTTTGATTGAAGCCGCCCGCCTTGCAGCCGAAAGTTTAGAAAGCGGAAAGGCTTTGGAAAAATTGAAAGATTTAATTGAAAAGACAGCGGAAATTTAACCACCGATTACACAGATCAATTTAAATCAATATCTGTGAAATCCGCGAAAGTGTTGTTCAAAAAAAACAATGTTCTTAACTGAAATCATCGAATTAAAAAAGAAACGGCTCGAAATTGCCAAGGCAAACCGTGTTTTTGACGATTTGAAAGCGGCGGCAATTTCGAGGCGGAACATTTCGGAAAGTCATCGCCTGCGCGAAAATTTGCAGAAAGATCAAATCAATATTATCGCTGAAATCAAACGCGCGTCGCCGTCAAAAGGGATCATCAATGATAAAATTGAGGTGGCGGAAATTGCGCGACATTATGAAAAAGGCGGCGCGTGCGCGATTTCGGTTTTGACCGAAGAAGACAAATTTTGCGGCAGTTTGGAAGATTTGCGGGCGGCGCGAAATGCCGTCAATCTGCCGATTTTGCGAAAGGATTTTATTTTTGACGAATTTCAAATCTTTGAGGCGGCAGAAGCCGGGGCTGACGTCATCTTGCTGATTGCGGCAATGCTGGACGATGATGCTTTAGTCAGACTTCATCGTCTGGCGGAAGACGAATTAGGTTTAGACGTTTTGGTCGAAATTCATACACTGGAAGAATTGGAGCGCGTCAAAAAAATCGGGGCGGGCATTATCGGAGTTAATAATCGAGATTTGCACACGTTTAAAGTTTCGCTCGACGTTTCGCGTGAACTTATCAAACACGCGCCTGCCGATGCGCTGCTGATTACCGAAAGCGGACTATCGACCAAAGACGAAATTCTGGAATTGAGAAATCTGGGATTTTCCGGTTTTCTAATCGGCGAAACGTTGATGCGAAGCGGTAATGTTGAGGAAGAATTAAAGAAATTAGCCGCGAACGAACACGAAATGACACAAACCTTATTCTAATTTTTTTTCGTGAAATGCGCGTGTTCGTTCGTGGCAAAAAATTCTATGACGAAGGTTAAAATTTGCGGCATTACAAATCTTGAAGACGCGCTCGTTTCAGCAAAATTCGGCGCGGACGCGCTCGGCTTTAACTTTTACGAAAAAAGTTCGCGCTATATTTCGCCCGAAAATGCGCGTGAGATTATCGAACAATTGCCAACGGAGATTTTGAAGGTCGGCGTTTTCGTCAATGAAAATCTGGAAAAGATTATTGAGATTGCCCGCCTCGCCAAACTCGATGCGCTCCAGCTGCACGGTGAAGAAACACCCGAATTTGCGCGTGAATTAAAACAAAAGACGAATCTGGAAATCATCAAGGCATTCAGAGTTTCGCCCGAATTCAATCCCGAAGACGTTTTGCAATATGAAACGGACGCGATCCTTCTCGACGCATACAACCCGCAAGAACACGGCGGAACAGGCGAAACTTTCGATTGGAAAATTGCGAAAAAAGTGCAGGAGTTTTTTCCGAAAATGTATCTCGCGGGCGGACTTTGGGCAGGTAATGTGAGAAATGCTTTAAGAAAAGTTGATCCATACGCAGTTGATTCTTGTAGTTTACTTGAAAAAGAAAATGGTAAGAAAGATGAGCCAAAAGTTTCACTATTTTTACAAAGTATTAGAAATGCAAAAGCAAAATATTTTGACCCTGAATTCAATGATATTTATGAATTGTTAGAATTTATTCGACAACATCCTTCCATGTTTTTGGGGAAATATTCGATAAGTGAGCTATTTACGTTTTTGTATGGAATTGAATATGGTTTGAGGGTCTTAAACAAAGAAAGGTTTGAATTTAATTGGAAACAGTTTAAGCCTGAGAGCGAACGACGTCACCAAGTTGGATTTCAAAGTTGGATTTCAAAAAAGTTTCTAGAAAACGCTGAATCGGCAAATGTTTGGAGTACTATTATTTTGTGGCAAACCAATAATGATGAAGAAAAAGCCTTTGACCTTTTCTTCGCGCTTTTAGATGAATTTAAGTTGGAAAAAGAAGATTTGACCAATGACTAAAATTTGTCGCTCTTTTTAAGTTTTCTTTACTTAAAACGTATATTTTCATACTATACAAATGTAGATGAAATCAATCATTGAAAATTGTGAATGTTTTGAATTGAACGACGGCAATTCAAACAAAAACTGGCATCTTCACAGCGTATCGGACGGCGAATGTGAAGATGTGTTTTTCAATTTACCTT
>JBDTZT010000706.1:0-2822 GCA_040005005.1 Actinomycetota bacterium | reverse complement strand
GGAAATGAAAGCGAGTTAAATACGCTTCGAGAAAATTTAGGCGAACACGAATTGTTTGTTTTTCCGCCCGCTGTAAAGGGTGTCAGCGGAAATTCGGCGGAAATTCTGCGCTCCGCCGATATTGCTTTCGGCACGCCCGATGCCGATGTGGTATTGAGTTGCGAAAATGTGAAATGGTTTCACGTCAATCTGGCCGGCTATACGCCATATGACCGCGCCGACTTCAAAGAAAAATTTAAAAACACGGGCAGAATTATGACAAATAGTTCGGCGGTTTATGTTGAGCCTTGCGCGCAGCATATTCTGGCGATGATGATGGCGTTAGCGCGGCTTTTGCCCGAATCGCTTGACAATCAGCGCGGCGCGCGCATGTGGAATTATTATGAAACACGCGAAAAATCTTATTTGCTGAATGAACAGACCGCGCTGATTCTGGGTTTCGGAACTATCGGCAAACGGCTTGCGGAATTGCTTGCACCGTTAAAGATGAATTTGATCGGCTTTAAACGGACAATTCGCGGAGATGAGACAATCAAAATTGTTACGAAAGCCGAACTCAACGAAGTTTTCCCGATAGCCGACCACGTTATCAATATTTTGCCGGCCAATCCAGAAACGACAAAGTTTCTCAATGCCGAAAGATTATCAAAAGTCAAAAAAGGCGCGATTATTTATAATATCGGGCGCGGCACGACGCTCGATCAAGACGCGCTTTTGGCAGAATTAAAAAGCGCACATATCGCCGCCGCTTATCTCGATGTCACAGAACCTGAACCTTTGCCTTCGGCACATCCGCTCTGGACAACGCCGAACTGTTTTATCACACCGCATTCGGCGGGCGGCTTTTCGCTCGAAAAAATAAAACATATTGAACATTTTCTGGATAATCTCCGCCGTTTTCAAAACGGCGCGGAGATGATCGACCGCATTTATTGAATTCGTATGCTGAAAATCGATATTCACACACATATTTTGCCGCGTGAGATTCCGCGCTGGAAAGATAAATTCGGCTACGGCGGTTTTATCACACTCGAACATCATAAACCGTGCTGTGCGCGAATGCTTAAGGACAACGGACATTTTTTCCGCGAAGTTGAAGACAATTGCTGGTCGGCGGAAAAACGCATTGAAGAATGCAATGATTTCGGCGTCAATGTGCAGGTACTTTCGACCGTTCCCGTGATGTTTTCGTATTGGGCGCGAGGTGCGGACGGCGCGGAAATTTCACAGTTTTTGAATGACGGAATTGCTGAAATTGTCGCAAAATATCCGAAACGATTTATCGGACTTGGTACGGTTCCGATGCAAAACACGAAGCTGGCGATTAAAGAACTTGAGCGTTGCAAACAAATCGGACTTGTCGGTGTGCAAATCGGTTCAAACATCAATCAATTGAACTTGGGTGAACCGCAGTTTTTTGATTTTTTTGCGGCTTGCGAAGAACTTGGAATGGCAGTTTTCGTGCATCCGTGGGAAATGATGGGCGAGAGCGTTATGCAGAAATATTGGCTGCCGTGGCTCGTCGGAATGCCGGCGGAAACTTCGCGGGCAATTTGTTCGCTGATTTTTTCGGGCGTTTTGGAGAAATGCAAGAATTTACGAATTTGCTTCGCCCACGGCGGCGGTTCGTTTCCCTACACTTTGGGGAGAATCGAACACGGATTTCAGGTTCGTCCCGATTTAGTTGCCGCTGATAATGACAGAAACCCGCGTGAATATTTGGGCAAATTCTGGCTTGATTCGCTTGTTCACGATGAAAAGATGCTCGAATATTTAGTAAAATTAATCAGTGCAGATAAAATCGCGCTCGGCACGGATTATCCTTTTCCACTCGGCGAATTAGAACCCGGAAAGATAATTGAATCAATGAATTTTGACGAAAAAACGAAAGCTAAACTGCTTCACGGGGCGGCATTGGAATGGCTGAATTTAAAAAAAGATTTGTTCGCCTGCGAGGTTTGATTTATAAAATCAGGAATCGGCAAAATTCGGTCCGATTCTCTCTACAAAATGAATTTGAGATTTGAAATCTGTCATTTAGAATCTATAAAATATTGATATGAAAGCAATTGTAAAAAGCAAAGCCGAAGTCGGTTTGTGGCTCGAAGACGTGCCCGAACCCGAAATCGGTATTAACGACGTTTTAATTCGCATTTTGAAAACCGGAATTTGCGGAACCGATGTTCACATCTGGAATTGGGACGCGTGGGCGCAAAGCACGATCAAAATTCCGACTATTTTAGGACACGAACTGGTCGGCGAGATTACGGAGGTCGGTTCAAACGTCAATGATTTTTATGTCGGCGATATTGTCAGCGTCGAAGGTCATCTCGTTTGCGGTCGCTGCCGCAATTGTCTTGCCGGACGCAGGTTTAAATGCGCGAATACACTCGGTTTCGGTGTCAATACGAACGGCGGTTTTGCCGAATATCTCGCTGTGCCGATGACGAATATCTGGAAGCATAAACCCGATATAAATTTGGAAGTCGCGGCGATTTTCGATCCGTTCGGCAACGCGGTTCACACGGCTCTGGCGTTTGAGGTTTTCGGCGAAGACGTTTTGATTACGGGCGCGGGACCGATCGGGATTATGGCGGCAGCGGTTGCCAAACACGCAGGCGCACGCCACGTGGTCATCACCGACGTCAATCCGAAACGTCTGGAACTCGCGCGAAAAATGAACGTCACAATGGCGGTTGACGTGCGCGAAACTTCGATTTCCGATGTCCAAAAACAGCTCGGAATGAAGGAAGGTTTCGATGTCGGGATGGAAATGTCGGGCAACGCTTCGGCTTTCCGCGATATGATTGCCAATATGACGC
>JBDTZT010000085.1:0-9462 GCA_040005005.1 Actinomycetota bacterium | reverse complement strand
AAAAGTCATTATTCTCTCGATGTATGACGACGAAGGATTTGTGCTCGAAGCACTTTCAAACGGCGTTTCGGCTTATGTTTTGAAAGATGCGGGTTCAGCCGATCTGATTCAGGCCGTCCGCGAAGTGAGCAGCGGACATCGTTATCTCAGTGCGCCGCTTTCCGACCGCGCCATCGAAGTTTACGAACAAATGACAAAGGCGGGAACGATGGACAAATATGAAACGCTGACGACCCGCGAGCGTGAAGTTTTTCACCTTTCCGCCGAAGGACATACGAACAGCGAAATTGCCGAACGGCTCGGCATCAGCGTTCGGACAGCCGAAACGCACCGCTCGAAACTGATGCATAAACTCGGCGTTCACACCCAAGCCGACCTAACCCGCTACGCCATCAAACGCGGAATTATCCCGATGGAATAATTCCGCGAATTGGTCTTACCAATTATTCATTCTTTTTCCAAAAATGATCTTTATTTCTGAAAAACTACGTAGGTTTTTGTCAAAAAATACGTAGGTTTGCGAATATCAATTCCCTTTTAAAGGCCGGATAATATTTTATTAACAGCAATTTTGTAGTTTACAAAAAATAATTTAAATTTTCGTCATAACCAAATTAAAGGAGGATGGCATGGCAGAAGAAGTTCCATATGGACGGGTAACGCAAAAAGCACCACCAATCAGTGATGTGCATATTGTCTGGATCACAGCTGGTTTAAGTTGTGACGGCGACACGATTTCGATCACCGCGGCAACGCAGCCGAGTATTGAGGAGGTTGTTATGGGAGCGATTCCGGGACTCCCGAAAGTGCACCTGCACAATCCTGATTTGGCTTATGAAGTCGGCGACGATTTCCTGAAGTATTATTATCAGGCCGAACAGGGCCTGATTGATCCATACGTGCTGGTCGTCGAGGGCTCGATTCCGAACGAAGACCTTTTAACGGAAGGTTACTGGGCGGCGGTCGGTTACGATCCGATGACTATGCAGCCAATCACGACCAATGAGTGGATTGACCGTCTCGCGCCGAAAGCGGCGGCGGTTATCGCAATCGGAACGTGCGCGACCTACGGCGGAATCCACGCGATGGAAGGCAATCCGACAGGTGCGATGGGTTTGGCGGATTATCTTGGCTGGGATTTCAAATCAACCCTGGGATTACCGATTATTAATGTTCCGGGCTGTCCCGTCCAGCCGGATAACTTTATGGAAACGGTTCTTTACCTGCTTTATCAGGTATCAGGACTGGCACCGATGATTCCGCTTGACGAACAGCTTCGCCCGACCTGGCTTTTCGGAAAAACTGTTCACGAAGGCTGTGACCGCGCCGGTTATTACGAACAAGGAGATTTTGCAAACGAATACGGTTCACCGAAATGTATCGTCAAGCTCGGCTGCTGGGGTCCGGTTGTCAATTGCAACGTGCCGAAGCGCGGCTGGATGATGGGAATCGGTGGTTGTCCGAATGTCGGCGGAATTTGTATCGGCTGTACGATGCCCGGTTTTCCCGACAAATTTATGCCGTTTATGGATGAACCGCCCGGCGCTAAAATCTCGGCCGGAGCAATTGGCATTTATGGCACGATGGTTCGGTCACTGCGTGGTTTAACTAATAATACAGTCAACAAAGAACCGAAATGGCGGCATAAAGGCACTGACCTGACAACCGGCTACAGACCAAAACACTATTGATAAGGAGCGTAGATTATGGAAACAATGACAACAACGGAAACACCGACCCAGAAAAGAACTCTGGTTGATATGAATTGGGACCCGATTACGCGAATTGTCGGTAGTTTGGGTATTTACACAAAAATTGATTTTGCTAATCGGGAAGTAGCTGAATGTTACAGCACTTCATCAATCTTTCGCGGATATTCGATTTTTATGAAGGGTAAAGACCCGCGTGATGCGCATTTTATTACGAGTCGGATCTGCGGAATCTGCGGCGACAACCACGCGACTTGCGCCTGTTACGCGCAGAATATGGCTTTCGGCATTCAGCCGCCCGCGCTGGCGGAATGGATTGTCAATCTTGGCGAAGCCGCCGAGTATATGTTCGATCACAATCTTTATCAGGATAATCTTCTTTGCGTTGATTTTTGCGAACAGATGGTCAGAGAAACTAACCCGAGCGTTTGGGAAAAGGCAAAAAACACTGAATCTCCGCACGCCGCCGATCACGGTTATCGAACAATCGCGGATATTATGACTGCCTTGAATCCGTTCACGGGCGAATTCTACCGCGAAACTTTACACGCCAGCCGTTATACGCGCGAGATGTTCTGTTTGATGGAAGGTCGCCACGTTCATCCTTCGACGCTTTATCCGGGCGGTGTCGGAACTGTCCCGACGGTTCAGCTTTTTACTGATTATCTCGTGCGTTTGATGAAATACTGCGAGTTTATGAAAAAGGTTCTGCCACTCCATGATGACCTTTTCGATTTCTGGTATGAAGCACTGCCCGGCTATGAAGAAGTCGGCCGCCGCCGCGTGCTGCTCGGATGCTGGGGATCTTTTAATAATCCCGACATCTGCGATTATAAATACGAAAATATGGCTGATTGGGGACGCGGAATGTTCGTCACGCCGGGCGTTATCGTTGACGACAAACTCGTGACGACGAGCCTTGTGGACATCAATGTCAATATGCGAATTCTCCTGGGAAGTTCGTATTACGAAGGTTGGGAAAATTCCGAAATTTTCGTCAAACAAGACCCGCTCGGCAATCCGATTGACCGCAATCATCCGTGGAATCAAACGACGATTCCAAAACCGCAGAAACGCGATTTTGACGGCAATTATACGTGGGTAATGTCGCCGCGCTGGTATCACGAAGGCGAACCGGGCGACAAAAAACACCTCGCGCTCGATACGGGCGGAGGCGCAATCGCACGGCTTTGGTCAACCGCGCTGGCAGGTCTGGTTGACATCGGTTATATCAAATCAACCGGGCGCAGCGTTAAAATCTATTTGCCGAAAACGATGTCGAAACCCGAAGTTGAATTTGAATGGAAGATTCCTAAATGGAGCAATGCGATTGAACGCGACCGCGCCAGAACTTATTTCCAAGCATATGCCGCCGCCGCCGCACTGTATTTTTGCGAGCAGGCGATGGCTGAATTACACGCCGGACATACGAAAACCTGGACGGAATTCAAAGTGCCGGAAGAAGCGATCGGCTGCGGTTTTCACGAAGCCGTGCGCGGAGTTCTTTCGCATCACGTCGTTATCCGCGAAGGCAAGATTGCGAATTATCATCCGTATCCGCCAACGCCTTGGAATGCTAATCCGCGTGACATTTACGGAACGCCCGGACCATACGAAGACGCGGTTCAAAACACGCCGATCTTTGAAGAAAACGGACCCGATAATTTTAAAGGGATTGACATTATGCGCGCTGTCCGAAGTTTCGATCCGTGTCTGCCGTGCGGTGTTCATATGTATCTCGGCAATGGCAAAACACTCGAAACCCGGCATTCGCCGATGTTTGGTGCGATGAAGTAAAAAAACATAGTTGGTGAATCGTAATTAACTTTTTGCATCGGCAAATTACGATTCACCAATCACCAATCACGAATCACGAAAATATATGCTTGATAAAAATGATTTCCAAAAACGAATGCAGAAAATTGAGATTTTGACGCAGGAGGTCGAGGCTTTGCCTGATGAAAATGCGCGGTCTAAAGCAATCGAATTGATGCAGTTAATGATGGAATATCACGGCGCGGCGATTGAACGCGTCATGGAAATTATTGCGGCTCAAAGTTCAAGCGATTATATTTTTGACAATTTGACAAAAGACGAATTGTCGAACAGCCTGTTGCTTTTATATGGTCTGCATCCTTTAGCACTGGAAACAAGGATTGAGCAGGCACTCGATAAAGTGCGTCCTTTTTTAAAATCACAAGGCGGCGACGCAGAATTGATCAATATCGAGAACGGCGTGGTTAACCTGCAGATGCTCGGGAGTTGCAACGGTTGTCCGTCGTCAAGTTTGCCGCTCAAACAGGCTGTTGAAAAGGCAATCTACGAAACCGCGCCGGATGTCGCGGCGATTGAAATGAAAAGCGGAGAAGCGGCACCAAAACCAAAAAAATTCGTGCAAATCAAAGGCATTCAATCACATCCTCCGCAACATCAGACATCGGCGGCCACTAAAATGTATTAATTAAATATCAATAACCAAGAGAGGAAAATCAATGCCGGAAAATGAAGGAACTGATACATCATCGCACGATGCGGGAACGCGTAAAGGTGAAGAAATGAAGAAAAGTGACGGAAAAGAATCCGGTCGCCATGATGAAGGAGAAACAGGCGCAGGTCGTCCGACGGGAAGCTCGACGGCACGAGATTCGACGGGCATCAATGCGGAAAAAGAAGATCCGATTGACCCGAGTTCTCCGAAACTGCCGCCGGCTTAAAATAAATATTTTATGAATGATTCCAATTCAGAAAGTCAGGTTCCCGCCGTAATCGCCGCATTGCGGCGTTTTAATCGTCCGCGTCCGGCCGAACAATGCGATCTTTGCAGCCTCGGGCTGACCGCCGAACACCAGCATTTGTTTGAGCCGAAAAACCGTCAACTGCTCTGCTCGTGCGATCCTTGCGCGATACTTTTCAGCGGTCAGGCTGATATGAAATATAAACGCGTGCCGCGCCGCAGTCGTTTTCTGGCGGATTTTGATCTAACCGATATTCAGTGGGACAATCTTTTGATTCCGATTGGGATGGCTTTCTTTTTTTACAGTACTCCAGCGGAAAAAACGATTGCACTTTATCCGAGTCCGGCCGGTCCGGTCGAATCTTTGCTGGAACTTGAAGCCTGGCAGGAATTGGAAGAATCAAATCCGATTCTGCGAAAAATGGAAGCGGATGTCGAAGCATTGCTCGTTAATCGCATCGGTACGGAACGGCAATATTATATTGCGCCGATTGATGAATGTTTTAAGCTGGTCGGACTTATTCGCGCAAAATGGCACGGGCTTTCGGGCGGCACCGAAGTCTGGCAGGAAATTACGGATTTTTTTACCGAATTAAAAAAACGCTCGACCATCATTGGAGAATCAAGTGTCAAGGCAAAAGCAGAAGATTATGGCGAGGCAAAAAACATTTCTTTGCAGCCTCAAACGAATGTATAATTTTATACTTTTACTTTTTACTTAAACTGTTTGTGACTGATTTGAACTTTGAAGTTTGCGATGCTCAGCCGCTGTCTTTTGCGGTGTCTCCCCAATTGATTTTTAAACTGCGCGTAAGTGCCGCGAATGAAAGCGAAAAAATTCAAAACATCGCACTCCGCTGTCAAATTCAGATTGAAGCCACGCGCCGCCGTTACAGCGTGGCGGAACAAGCGCATCTCACCGATTTATTCGGTGAGCCGTCGCGTTGGAGCCAAACGCTAAAAACGATGCTCTGGACACATTCGAGCGTCACCGTATTGCCTTTCACAGGAAGCACGACGATAGATTTGCCGGTTGAATGCACGTTCGATTTCAATGTCGCGGCGACAAAATATTTCGCGGGTTTGGAAGATGGAGAAATTCCTTTGCTTCTGCAGTTTAGCGGAACTTTGTTCTATGCGGACGAGAATGGCGGATTGCAGATTGCGCAAATTCCGTGGAGCGCGGAAACAAAATATCGCCTGCCCGTGCAGGTCTGGCAGGCGATGATGGAACATTATTACCCGAACAGCGCGTGGCTTCGCCTTCGGCGGGATGTTTTTGACCGGCTTCATCAATACAAAATTCGTCACGCGATTCCGACCTTCGAGCAAGTTTTGGAAAAACTTTTACCGGTCACGGAAGAAACGGAAGACGAATTTTCCGGGCTTGACGAACAGATAACCCAATGAACACCGATTTGGTCAAAAAAATTGCCGATGCTGTGCTTTACGAAGGCTATATGCTCTATCCGTATCGCGCTTCGGCGGTCAAAAATCGTCAGCGTTTTAACTTTGGCGTGTTGACACCTGAATCTTACAGCAAAGCACAGAAAGGCACGGAAAATTGGCGGATGCAGACGGAAGTTTTAGTTCTCGGCGACAATACCAGCGAGATTGATATAAAAGTGCGTTTTCTTCATTTGCGCGAACGCGAAATCTATCAAATTGATGAAATTTCAGGAGAATTTCGCGCCGCCACGTCAATGAAAATCGGCGACGAAATTTATCAAACGTGGCAGGAAGCGATTGAACGCGAAGCCGAAGTTTCGGCGATCAATCTAAAAGATTTGAATAAAAGAGTGAATCTCACGGCTTTTTCCTTTCCGGCCGATGAAGCAACCGAAACGCTGCGCGAGGCGGACGAAAAAGTCGTCGGCAAAATTGTGCGCCGACAGGAAATGATTGAAGGAAACATTGATTTCCAGGTCGAAGAACAAACTCTTAAAACAGAAACGCCAACCCGTAAATTATTTAAAATCACTGTCCGAGTTTCAAACACTACGCCGTTTGGAAAAGCAACAGAAAAAAGCCGCGATGAAGCGTTGGCGCATTCATTAGTTTCGGCGCACACCGTACTTTTTGTGCGAAACGGCGAATTTATTTCTTTGCTCGAACCGCCTGACGAATTCAGCGAAACAGTTGAGACCTGCAAAAACATTGCAACTTATCCGATTCTGGTCGGCGAAAACGGCGAACGTGATTGCGTTCTTTCGTCGCCGATCATTCTTTACGATTATCCCGAAATCGCGCCCGAAAGCGCGGGCGATTTGTTCGACGGCGCAGAGATTGACGAGATTCTAACGCTTCGGATTATGACGATGACCGATGCCGAAAAAAGCGAAATGCGCGGCGTTGACGAACGCGCCCGAAAGATGTTGGAGCGGACAGAAAACTTGTCGGCAGAGCAATTGATGAAAATGCACGGAGTTTTGCGCCAACCGCGGGCGCTTGGCAATGAAGATTTCTTTAAGGATGATCTTGAAGACAAGAAAGGCACGGTAAATAGTTAATAATGAATGAATTAGACTGGCAATTACTGGAAGATAAAACCCCGCTTGAATTTATCGAGGTGAATGGCGTTTCGCTCAAAATCGGCGACCGTGTGCGCCTTAAACCGCGCCGGGGAGGCGATATTTTCGACCTTGCGCTGGCGGGGAAAACGGCGGCGATTGAAGCGATTGAACAGGATTATGAAAGCAATATTCATCTCGCGGTCGTAGTTGACGACGATCCGGGCAAAGATATGGGTTTTCTGCGCCAGCCCGGACACCGTTTCTTTTTTGCTTTGGAAGAAGTCGAGCCGTTTTTGCCGGGTGAATTTGTAGAAACCGATGACTAAACCGCGCATCTTAATCGCCTGTATCGGCAATATTTTTCACGGCGACGACGGATTCGGCGTCGAAGTTGCGAAGAGCTTGGCGGAATGTAAATTGCGTGAGGAAGTTATCGCGGTTGATTACGGAATTCGTAGTTTCGATTTAACTTTCGCTCTTTTGGACGGTTATGAAGTAACGATTTTTGTTGACGCGACGCAGAGAGGCGAAAAACCCGGAACGCTTTATGTCATCGAACCGGATTTAAAGGAGTTTGAAAATCAGACGCCGCAAGGCGCGGTGATTGATTCGCACGGAATGAATCCAATGCTCGTTTTGAGTATGGCACATTCGATGGGCGCCGATTTCAAACGTCTGCTGGTCGTCGGGTGCGAACCCGAAACGCTTGGCGGTGAAGAAGGTCAAATGGGTTTAAGCGAAACGGTACACGCGGTTGTGCCGGAAGCAGTTAAGTTAATAGAATCGCTGATTGACAAAATTTTGGACGAAAAATATCTTCAGTCAGCGGTTTAGGCAATAAATTTTTAAGTTAAAAAAACAAGGAGTAGAGGTTATGAAAGAGCAAAAATCATTGGTAAAAAAAACAGAAGGTTCAGCGAACGGCAACGCTATGTTATTAAAAATTATCGGCGGCGCGGCACTTCTGGTCGGGGCGGCATTAGTGATTGTCGCCCTGCCGGACATCAAGCGCTATATTAAAATCAGCACGATGTAACTTTTTATCCGGGCAAATTAAAAGAAAAGGAAGCAAAATTTATGAATTTAATAATGGGTTTGTATATTGCGGGAGGCGTAATTTTATTGATCCTCATCATCGCGCTCGTTTCCAGCTTGCCCGATATTTTGCGCTCCATTTCGCCTTCGCGCAGGTTAAAACGTTTGATTACTGGAAACTTAAGGAGAAATTATGGAACTCGAACAAACAAATGGTTCAGCGGACAACAAAGAGACATTATATTTGATGGGCGGAGTTGCTTTGATAGTTCTCGGCGCGGGTTTGGTGATGACAAATCCGACGGTTCGCAAAACCGTTACGGCTGGATTATCGGCGGTTTTACCGCAACTTCAAGGCAAACTCGGACTTGATTTTTCACAAGTCGGAACGGATTTACAGCGTTATATGAAACTCAGGTCAATGTAAAAATGAACGACATTTCAACCTCGAAAGTCAGGTATCAGCTTGATTCGGCGAACAGTAAATTTACCGTCCAAGCTTTTGCCGCCGGATTTCTGGCGGGTTTCGGACATAATCCAATCATTGGTATTCGTGATTTTTCGGGCGAGGTCGGATTTTCGGCGGAAACTTTCGCGGATGCGTCTTTGCGGTTTGTGGTCAAAGCCCAATCGCTTTTGGTGCTTGACGATATAAAAGAGAAGGACAAACAGGAAATTCAGGAGTCAATGCACGATAAAGTGCTTGAAACTTCCCGCTTTCCCGAAATCACTTTTCAAAGCACGAGCGTTACCGTCACGCGAATCATTCCGGGACGCTGGAAGGCAAAAATAATCGGTAATCTGACTTTGCACGGCGTAACGCAAAGTCTATGGATTATGGGACAACTGACGCTCGACGGCGACGAACTTCGCACGAAGGGCGATTTTACGCTGCGTCAGACGGAATACGGCATTAAACTCGTTTCAGTCGCGGCGGGTGCGCTCAAACTCAAGGATGAATTGAAATTCGAGTTTGATCTGCTCGGTCGCAAAGAGTAATTATGCACGAACTTTCAATCGCGATGAGTATGATTGAAATGGCGACCGATGAGCTGAAAAAGAACGACGGCACACGGGTCGAAGCTCTTTATCTGAAACTCGGCGGGCTTTCGGGCGTGGTCAAAGACGCACTGCTTTTTTCGTGGGAAATCGCTTGCGAGGGAACGCCGCTCGCGGGTTCGCGGCTTGAGATCGAAGAAATTCCGGTCGTTGTTTTTTGCGGAAATTGCCAGGAGAAAAAAACTTTGAGTTCGATTAATAATTTTTTCTGTCCTGTTTGCTATGCGCCGGCAACAAATATTTTGCAAGGCAAAGAATTGGAAGTGACGGCATTGGAGATAGTTTGATGACACAAACCCGGTTGGTTGAAGTCCGCCAAAATGTCCTGAAACACAATGATGTTTTGGCGCGTGAACTCCGTTTGCGTTTTGTTGCGGCAAATGTTTTTGTCGTCAGTCTGGTTTCAAGTCCG
>JBDTZT010000705.1:0-2842 GCA_040005005.1 Actinomycetota bacterium | reverse complement strand
GCCGTCCGCCTGCAAAATGGCCGATTCTTTTTCGCCTTCTGACCGCGTAATTGAGGCTTGTTTTTCGCCTTCGGCACGGGTCATCGCGGCTTGTTTTTCGCCTTCCGCCTGCAAAATCAAGGCCCGTTTATTGCGTTCGGCGGTCATTTGTTTTTCCATCGTAATCCGTACATCTTCGGGCGGCGTGATGTTTTTCACATCAATACGCGTTACTTTTACGCCCCATTTATCGGTTGCTTCGTCCAAAATTAAACGTAATTCGCTATTGATTTGGTCGCGTGAAGAAAGCGTGTGATCGAGGTCGAGTCGGCCGATCACCGAACGCATTCCCGTAAAGGTCAACTGGACGATGCTTCCGACTAAATCGTTGACCTCGTAGGTTGCCTTGATCGGGTCGGTAATCTGCCAATAAATGACCGAATCAACATTGATCATCACATTATCGCGCGTAATCACGGTTTGTGCCGGAAGGTCAATAAACTGTTCGCGCAAATCAATTGAAGTCGTGCCGGGACGAACATTTGACCAATAAACAGCACGCGGCGAATCAAAAAACGGATAAATAATATTCAACCCGCTGGCCGCTACACGATTAAATCTGCCGAACCGTTCGATCAACAAAACCGATGACTGCGGCACGATTCTAATAGTTTTTGCCGCGACCACGAGCAAGGCAATTCCGATTATCGCAAAAATGATAAATCCCAAGCCGAAAAGTTCCATTTTAACCTCCAAATGATTGAACAAATGCTATTAGCAATAAATATAACCTATTTTAAATTTTTTTACGAAAAAAAGAACAAAAGTTGATACTTTTTCGTTAGAATTTTCGCGTTATAAAGTGAGGGCGAAAATAATTCGCACCGCAAAGCCAACAGTTTGATGAAAAGTTACGCAAAAAGAGCGGTGATATTAGTCAGACACAATGTAATAAAGTTATTTGGAAACTAGAACGGAGCGCGAAAAAGAGCCAGTCAGCAATTCTTTTATCTACATAATATCCGCAGTTGTCTTCTTTAAATACATACCAAAGCCTTTTTCGCGCTCCGTTTTTAGTTTTAAATTAAATCACTCAGACACCCGCAAATTTCTTTTTCAAATATTTCAAATTAATCGTATAATAACGGCACGTAATACAACGCTAAATTGGAAACATTCATTTTCCAATCGCAAAATCGCAAATCTAAAATCGCAAATTACCAATGACCGTTAAACTAACCGATATTCAAGAAGCCCGCAAATTACTGCAGGGCATCATTATTCCGACACCGATTTTATCGGACGAAAAACTTTCCAACGAGATCGGCGCAAAGGCATTTATGAAAGCCGAGTGTCTCCAGCGCAGCGGCTCGTTCAAAATGCGCGGTGCCTATAACAAAATCTCGCGACTAACGAATGACGAGAAGCAACGCGGCGTCGTGACGGCCTCGGCGGGAAATCACGCGCAGGGCGTAGCACTCGCGGCGCGTCTGCATAACATCAAAGCGACGATCGTACTGCCTGAATTTGCGCCGCTTACGAAGGTTATTGCGACGAAAGCGCAGGGCGCGGAAGTTATTCTTCACGGTGCGAGTTTTGACGAAGCAGTGGCGTATTCACGAAAACTTCAGGAAGAAAAAGGCTACACTTACGTTCACGCTTTCGACGATTACAGTATTATTGCCGGACAAGGCACAATCGGTTGGGAGATTGCCGACGATTTACCCGAAACGACGCTTGTCATCGTTCCGATCGGCGGCGGCGGAATAATTTCGGGCATTGCTATTGCCGTTAAAAATCTTTTGCCGAATGTCCGCGTCGTCGGCGTACAAGCGGCGCATTGTGCATCTATCAATAAATCTTTGAAGGAAGGCAAGCCAATCGAAGCGATTGCGCAACCGACGATCGCCGATGGTATTGCGGTCAAACGTCCGGGCGAAAAAACTTTGCCGATTATCAAAGAATATGTTGATGAAATTGTCGAAGTAACCGAAGAGGAAATTGCCCGCGGAATTTATCATTGCATTCAGAATAATCATCTGGTCGTTGAAGGCGCAGGCGCGGCGGGCGTTGCCGCACTTTTGGCAAAAAAAATTAAAGTTAAGCCTGACGATACGGTTTGCACGGTTTTGTGCGGCGGAAATATTGACGCAAATTTGCTGACACGGGTTTTAGAACAGGTTCTCGTCCGGCAAGGTCGCTACATAATGCTTAAACTTCTCGTTCCCGACCGTCCCGGAAGATTGGCAATTCTGCTGGAGCGGGTTGCTGAAAGCTACGCAAACGTCATCGAAGTATTTCACCGCCGGGCGATGTGGCTCGCGCCGCTCGGACAAGTCGGCATCGAAATGCTGCTCGAAGTCCGTGATGAAGAACACAGCCGCGATGTAATCAAACATCTGACAGCGGTCGGCTATCAGGTCGAACGCGAAGGAATCGGCGATTGGGAAGAATAAAAAAAGCAGAAATATTCTACTTTTATGATTGGCGAGGATTTTACAAATATTTACATTTATCAAATAAAACTACCAAGCAGTTAAAAATAAAATGATTTTGAATAGCTTAGCAGTTTTGAATTCAGTAAATTTGTTGTTCTTTACCGGAAAGAAGAATTATTTTTGAATCAATTCTTCCGTGTAAAGTTCGCGATAAACACGGTAATTACTCATTACTTTATATACATAATCCTTGGTTTCGGCGAAGCCGATTTCAGATGTAAAGATTCCCGCGTCTTTCGGCTTGCTTCGGGCGAGCCAGCGTGCCGCATTGTCTTCGCCGCCGTTATAGCTTGCGGCAATCGCTTCATACAAACCGCGGAACTGATTTTTTAGTACTGAAATATACTCGCTTCCTATGGCGATAT
>JBDTZT010000704.1:0-2849 GCA_040005005.1 Actinomycetota bacterium | reverse complement strand
TTTCCTTTTTCGCCAGTTTAATCGCCGCTTCGACTGCCGCGTTTGCGAGCGGAATGATCGGTTTATAAACGGTCATTGATTGTTTGCCTTCGGCGATTCGCTGCAACGCGGCTTTTTCGGCATCTTGTCCGGTGACGAGAATTTTTCCCGTCAAACCTTTATTTTCAAGTGCGGAAATTACGCCGCCCGCCATTCCGTCATTTGAAACGACAAAAGCATCTATTTTACTGTTGTTCTGCGTCAGCGCATTTTCGGCAAATTTCAAGGCTTCTTCGGGTTTCCAATCGTTAATGAATTGGTCGGCAACAATTGTTATTTCCTTTTTGTCAATCGCGGGTTGCAGAACGGCAAGTTGTTCTTTTTTCATAATCACCGCGTTATTGTCGGTCGAACTGCCGTAAACCATCACATAATTTCCCTTCGGAACTTTCTGCAAGGCGTATTCGGCGATTTTACGACCAATGACCGGCACCTGATGCGAAATGTAAACGTCAATCTTGTCAGAATTTATAAGGCGGTCGTAGCTGATCACCGGAATGCCTTTGGCTTTCGCCTTGTCAACCATTTGCGCGGCTTGCGTGGCATCCTGCGGCGCAATGACCAGCACATTGACGCCGCTCGTCAGTAGTTGTTCGACATCACTGAGCTGCTTATCAGGTTTGTTGTCGGCCACCGTAATCACGCATTCGACTTGCGCTTTTAGCTCATCGCAATGTTTCTGAAAAGCCGCTTGATCACGTTGCCAGCGTTCTTCTTTGACGGTCGCCATCGCAAAGCCGATTTTGATCTTGCCGCTGCCCGGACCGGAATTATTGGTGGTCGCGGAATTTTGCGGCGACTGCACGCAGCCGGAAATAAAAATTGCCGTCAAAATAATAAAACTTAACAGCTTTAAACTCATTCTCATTTGGGTTTCTCCTTAAATTTTGAAAAGATGTTTTGTGAATAGTAATTAGAATATTGTAAAACTTCAATACTGAATCATTATTGTTAATATTCTTTACTGATATAAATGCAACGTCCGATATTCTATCAAATTACAAGACTTTTGTTCAGTAGTAAAACAAAGTTTTTTTTCACTCATTATTACTTTTTCTTAAAAATCCGAAAACTATAAGATTCAATCGTTAAAATCGGAAGTGCATGGCTTTCGCCTGATTTTGCTTTAATCTTATCATTATCGGGCGGCAACGGGGCGCCGATGGCGGGCGTAATTTCGACAAAATTTCCGCTTGTTTCGACCGAACCGAAAAACGGCTGATTTGATAAATTGATGGCGACCAGAATTTCTTCGTTGCCGCTCGTTCGTTTGAACGTCAAAACCCGCGCTTCGTCGGAATTTTTAAGCCACGTCAAAGCGCCGCGCCGAAGCGCCGCCGAATTTTTTCGCAGCGCAATCATTTCCTGATAAAAACGCGGAAATTCGGGACGGCGTTCGGCAATTTGCCAGAATATCGGAAGCTTTTCAAACAGTGCCGGCGCCCCCGATTCGGTCGTGTCGCCATTTTCCATTCCGTTGTAAACAAGCGGCACGCCGTCTAGTGTAAAAGCCAGAGCCTGCGCCGCGAGCGCGCCTTTTTCGCCGAAACGCGCAATCGCCCGGCGTTCATCGTGGTTATCGGAAAAGCGCATCAGTAAAGCGTTTTTCGGTAATTTTGCTTTGTCAGCTTCCCAATTGCGGCGAATTTCTGAGGCTGGAACACTGCCCTGCAAAACGTTCGTCAGCACCGAATGATTCGCCCACGAATAATCGAGGTCAAACGCTTTGACGAGTAAATCGGGCGTTTCCGCTTCGGCCAGCCAGAGCGTTTGAGGCTTGATTTTGTCAATTGCGGCGCGCGCCGTTTCCCAAAAATCGGTCGGCACGAAAAAAGCGACATCGCACCGGAAACCGTCCAAATCGTAATCACGAATCCACGAAACGAGCATCTCGGTCATATATTTTCGCAGTTCCGCGTTATCGTAATTCAAATCGGCAACGTCCGCCCAATCCGGCACCGGCGGAATGATTTCGCCTTTATCGTTATGCGTATAGAATGCCGGATTTTTCATCATTACCGAATCCCAAGCCGTGTGGTTGGCGACTATATCAATGATGACCTTCATTCCGCGTTTATGCGCTTCGCTGACGAGCCGTTTGAAATCTTCCTTCGTCCCGTAATCGGGATTGATCGCGTAATAATCTTTTACGGCGTAGGGCGAACCGATGCTGCCTTTTGACTTTAGCTTGCCGATCGGATGAATCGGCATCAGCCACAAAACCGTCACGCCCAAGTTTTGCAAACGGCCTAAATCCGCCGTGATCGAATTAAAATCGCCTTTCTGTGAATACTGCCGCTCGAATATCTGGTAAATCACCGCATCTTTGACCCAATCGGCGGACGTTCGCGCCGTTTCTTTCGAGAAATCGCGCGGCGTTTGTTGGGCAAAAACGAAACTTGAAATGATTAAAAGAAAAAGAAGTGCGCCCAGTATTTTTTTTATCCTGATCATAAAATTATCTCTTTCGGCTATAATTCCTCGCCGGCCACTGCGCTCGCGCTCGGAACGGTCGTATCGATATTTCCCGCGCCGACATCTTTGACGACCAAAACGCTGACGGCGGCAATGAGCATTACGATTCCGCCGAACATGACCACGTAAAGCGGATCATTGCCGAGAATGTTTCCATAAATCTGCGGCACTAGGAGCGACATGACGATTTGCGGAATGACGATAAAAAGATTAAAAACGCCCATGTAAACGCCCATTCTCGACGGTTTGATCGCTCCCGCCAAGATGACATACGGCATCGAAAGAATTGAAGCCCAGGCGATGCCGACGCCGGCCATTCCGACCCACAGAAAATA
>JBDTZT010000084.1:0-9551 GCA_040005005.1 Actinomycetota bacterium | reverse complement strand
TTCGACTTCCGCCGTGATTTCAATCATCTCCTCGCGCTGGTTTGATTGGACTTTAATCGTTTGCATAGTAAATTACATTACAAAACAAAAAGAAAAATTGTCTACAGATGAACACGGATGAACACAGATTTTATTTTATTTTATCTGTGTCTATCTGTGTTTATCTGTGGACAAAAATTCTCGCTCTTGCTGACGCGAGGGCTTCAGTTTTAGATAAAGAACGGTGCAAGCACGAGCGTAATTGTGGCTAACAATTTGATTAGTACGTGAAGGCTCGGTCCAGCGGTGTCTTTGAACGGATCGCCGACCGTATCGCCGACGACCGCCGCTTTATGTGCGTCCGAACCTTTACCGCCGTGTTGTCCGGTTTCGATAAACTTCTTGGCATTGTCCCACGCGCCGCCCGCGTTATTAAGAAATAGTGCCATCAGAATACCGACAATCGTTGCGACCATCAAAAATCCGGCAACGCCTTCTGCGCCCGTCGCCGAACTCGCCGTGTTATGTGTGCCCATCGCCTTATACAAAAGACGGAAGACGATTCCGACGAGAATCGGCATACAAACAGCCAGAATACCGGGCAAAACCATCTCGCGCAAAGCTGATTTTGTTACGATGTCAACCGTGCGTCCGTAATTGGGTTTTGAAGTTCCTGCCAAAATTCCCGGATCGTTTTTGAATTGGTCGCGGACATCTTGAATAACAACTTGCGCGGCTTTTCCAACCGCCCGAATCGCCAGCGACGCAAACAAAAAGACAAGCATTCCGCCAAGCATCGCACAGACAAAGACGACCGGCTTAGTCAAATCAACCGATTTGACCGCAGCGCCGTAATGTCTGACTTCATCGAGATATGCCGAGAACAAAAGAAATGAAGCAAGCGCCGCTGAACCGACGGCGTATCCTTTCGTCAAAGCCTTCGTCGTGTTGCCGACCGAATCGAGTTTGTCCGTTTTCTCACGAACTTCGTCAGGCTGGTTCGACATTTCGACGATGCCGCCCGCGTTATCCGTAATCGGTCCGAAAGTATCCATCGCGAGAACGTAGCCGGCAGTTCCAAGCATTCCGATCGTGGCGACGGCTGTTCCGAAAAGCCCGGCATCTTTGAGTCCCGACGCTTCGCCGAGCAAATACGAGGTAATCAGCGCGACACCGATTACCAAAATCGGCATCGCGACGCATTCCAAACCGACAGCGATGCCGCTGATGATATTTGTTGCCGGACCGGTGACCGAAGAATTCGCAATTGACTGAACGGGGCGATAATCCGATTCGGTATAGTATTGCGTGATGAAAAGAAACGCAACGGATGTTAAAAGACCGATGGTGCCGCAAGCCCAAAAATACAACCATGTGTACTGTGTTGCTGTGGCACCGGTCGGACCATGCGGATTCAAGAGCCAGTAACACGCGCCGCCGAACAACAGAAACGCCCCAAACGCGGTGACATAATAACCGAAGTTCAGGGCTTGCATCGGATTCTTTGTATCCTCTTTGGTCTTGACGATCATCACGCCGATGATCGAAGCGATGATACAAAGCGCGGAAACAACGAGCGGAAACAAGATCACGCCGAGCTGTTGGGTCGGTGCAAAAAGTTTCGCATTTGCTGCGAAAAGCGATGCGCCAAGGATCAACGCGCCGATATTTTCCGCCGCCGTTGATTCAAAAAGATCGGCACCGCGTCCCGCGCAATCACCGACATTATCACCGACAAGATCGGCGATCACCGCCGGATTGCGCGGATCGTCTTCGGGAATTCCCGCTTCGACCTTGCCGACGAGATCTGCACCGACATCCGCCGCTTTCGTATAAATTCCGCCGCCGAGCTGGGCAAAAAGCGCGACAAACGACGCACCGAACGCGAAACCGATAATGACGAGCGGAACATTGGCAATCGAAACATCGGGATGCACCAGCCGGACTGCATAAAACAGCACCGTGATTCCGAGCAGACACATCGCGACGACGAAAAGTCCGGCCACCGCACCGCCGCGCAGAGCAGTTTGCAAAGCGCCGTTCAGCGATGTAACGGCGGCGGAAGCCGTTCGGATATTCGTTCGGATCGAAATCCACATTCCGATATAACCCGCGCTGACCGAACAAGCCGCACCCAGAATAAACGCCACGACCGTCCATATTGCCAAAGCCGTTTTGGGCAACGGGTCGAAGGCCGTTGGAGGCCGCAAAAATGCGTAAAGCAAACCAAGCAAGATTGCCACGACTAACGCCAAATAGCCGATGGTTGTATTTTGGCGTTTCAAAAAGGCTTCGGCGCCTTCTTTAATAGCGTTTGAAATGGTTTGCATCTCGGGCGTTCCGGTGTCGCGCTTCAGAACATTCTGAATCAAAAAGTAGGCGAAACCGATTGCCAGGACACTAATAATAAGAACTAACCAAATTGGTAGTTGTTCCACGATAATATATTCCTCTCTATTGTTTTGTTATGTCGAATTATGACAGCCTTATTTTGCTTACGGAAAAATTAACCAAATAAGGCAAAAGGGTAATTATTGCCGATTTTGTAGAAAAGATTCAAATCAATTAAGGCAAATAGCGCGATATTCCGGCAATTTATTATACATATTCTGCCCTAAACAAAAGAAAGTGCCGAAAAAATTAACGGCACTTTCGCAAACTGTTTGATTTTTGGTAATTATTTTTTTCGGACGTATTTCAAATCGTAAGCAATCGTCCAGGTTTTGCCGTCATCGGCGGAGGCTTCAAAAAGCTGCCGGACGGTGTTTTCGTCTATTTTGCTGAAGGTTAATTTCTGTAAAGTCTTGATGCCATTCGCAACGGTTTCGCCTTCAAAACGCATCGCGCCGTCCGTGAAATTTCCCGCGTAACGCAGCGCACCGCCGCCGGTTCCGATCCACGATTGATACCATTTTCCGGTGCCCGCATCGTAAAAATTAATACTTTTGCCGTCGCCGCCGACCGAACTTTTCCAGTTTTCAAGCAGCCCACAGCCGTCCGAAAAAAGCTGTACCGAATTCATTCCCGCTTTTTGACCTTGCGTATTGTAAACGTCCCAATCGCCGACCCAGAAATCAAACTGCCGCGCCTGCGCCGAATAGATACAAGGACGTTTTTGACGGTCGGCAATCTCGGTCATTTTCTTAAACCGCGCATCTTTGCGAATGTTTTCAAGGTCTTCGTCCGTATCGAGATTGACCGAAGACGCAATTCCCGCGTTAATTGCTTTCTCGAGCCATTCAAACGCTTTGTCATTCTGTTTGAGGCGCGAATATCCGCAAGCGATATTAAACATCGAGCTCGGATTCTGTGCGATGGCGACATTTTTCTCAAACGCTGCGATTGCCTGTTCGTATTTCCCCAAAGAATGAAGCGACATTCCCAAAAAATACCAAGCGCGTCCGTTGTTCGGTTCGTCTTTCAGAACTTCACCGAACGCCGAGGTGGCTTCCTGGAATTTTTGCTGTTTGTATAATTCGCTCGCCGCCGTCATTTTCGGCGAAGGCGTTGGCGGTTGTTGCGCTTCAAAATCATCCGCGAAAAATCCGATAAATATAAAAAGTGCAATTGCTATTAAAAATTTCCTCATTATTTTTCTCCTTCTACAGCAACTAATTGCTTCTTCAACACATCTTTTAATCGTCAAATTAAACACAGCGACGGCAGACAAATGAACGGAGTCTTTTCTCCGAAAAAGCGAAAATGCACGCGGTTTTCATCCATCAGCGAATAAATCGCGGCGGTTTCTTGAAAAGTTAAAAGCGCGGCTTCGGACGGTGTAATCAAACTGACTTCGCGTCCGCAACCAGCGCACCAGCTTCGGATAAAATGCCGCTGATGCTTGATAACATAAACTTCGGTCGTTTCAATCACGACTTCCGTTAGAATTTTTCGCATTGTTGTGTCAGTCGCCCGACCGTTAGGAAGGGCTTTTATTTGCCGGAATCGCCGATTTATTTGAAAAATATTTTGAAAGACACGAACAAATTTATTTCGCAAAATAGTCGTGTCTTTCCTTGGCAAATTAAGTATGTTTTAAACAACTTAAGTTATAATGAGGCAAGCCCAAGTGCTTCACATTGCTGTCTGTCTCCGTTCTTGCTACTTAGTTCTTGCCTCATCGAAAGTGAGTTTAGGTTAATTTCCTGCAGGAAGTCTTGAAAGATTTTTGAAATTTTCTTGAAAGATTTATCAAACCTTTTATGAGTAACAAAACATTGACTTTATACGAATTTGACGAGTTTCGCGTGGACACGGGTCAAAAGTGTTTGTGGCATGCGGACAAACTTGTTTCGCTCACGCCGAAGGCTTTTGAAACGCTTTTGGTGCTGATTAAACATCGCGGCGAGATTGTCGGCAAAGACGTTCTTTTGGACGAAGTTTGGGCGGATACATTCGTCGAAGAATCAACTTTGTCGCAAAATATTCTGACGTTAAGAAAAACTCTCGCCGTTTTTCAAAAAGACAAACAATTTATCGTCACCGTTCCGCGGCGCGGTTTTCGTTTTGTCGCCGATGTTAAAGAGATCGTCGGCGACGAAGAATTTTTCATCGTCGAAAAACGCACCCGAACACACATCATCGCCGCGCAAATTCACGATTCAAAGGACGCGGAAAAATCGGAAACGGCAATTGTTACAAAACCGGTTTCACAAAAGTCTTTTTCAAGGAAACATCTGATTTTCGGCGCGGCTTTTGGCAGTTTGATTATTTTGACAGCCGGTTTTTTCGCTTTGCAGCATTTCCGGAAAACGCCGGGTTTTGCCGAAACGAAGTTTCAAAAATTCAAAATCAGCAATCTTTTTTCCGATGCCGACATCGAGCGTGCCGTCATTTCGCCGAATGGGAAATATCTCGCGTTGATCAAAAAATCGGGCGAAACCGAATCCTTGATCATTCGCCAAATCGCCGAAGCAAATTCGCTTGAAATCGTGCCGAAATTTGACGGAAGATTTATCGGTGCAACGTTTTCACCCGAAAGCGATTACGTTTTCTATTCGGTTTATCCGAAAAACTCAAAACAAGGCGAACTTTATAAAATTCCGATTTTAGGCGGCGTGCCGCAGCAAATCGTCAAAGACATAGACAGTCCGGTTTCGGTTTCGAGCGACAAGAAAAAAATTGCCTTCGTGCGCCGTTATCCGCAGGCCAAGGAAACGGCTTTGATAATCGCCGACGCGGACGGGAAAAACGAGCGGAAATTAGCCGTTCGACCGTTCGGCGAAGGTTTTCAGAACGCGGCTTTTTCGCCTGATGGGAAAATCGTTTCGTGCGCGGTTTTTTCCAGAGCCAGTATCGAAAAACCGATGGAAATTATTCTCGTCAATACGGACAACGGCGAATCGCAATCCTTAACGCCGCGAAATTGGTTGTGGATCGGGGAAACGGCTTGGCTCAAAGACGGAAGCGGAATTGCTTTTGTCGCGTTCAGCAAAGAAACGCCGAATCTGACCGACGAAGTTTGGTTCGTGGCGTTTCCCGATGGCCAAGCACGGCTTTTGGAAAACAGCATCAACGGCGTTTTCGGTATCAGTCTGACCGCCGACGGAAATTCGCTTGTCACCGTAAAATCAAGCAAAATCACGAGTTTTGCGGTCAGCCCGCTTGAGGATTTGACAAAAACAACCACGCTTCTGACCAAAAACGGTGACGAAAGTCTTTTGCCGCTCGGTGCGGATTGGACGGCGGAAAATAAAATCGTTTATTCGACGATAAATAACGGCAATGCCGACATTTGGACGATAAATGCGGACGGCACGCAGCAAAAACAATTAACTTCCGACGCTGGCGCGGACACCTCGCCAAAACTTTCGCCGGACGGAAAATTTATTTATTTTTTGTCGAATCGTTTGGGAATGATGAGTATTTGGCGAATGAATTTTGACGGCGCGAACCCGCAGAAAATCACCGAAAATCAAGACGTTTTTTCGCTTGATTTGTCGCCGGACGGCAAAGAACTTTTTTATACCGCCCGCGCCGAAAATATTTATGTTCAAAAGCTCTGGAAAATTTCCGCAGACGGCAAAGATGCGAAACAATTAACCGATAAAGCGGCGTTTTTACCGAAACTTGCGCCTGCCGGCAAAACAATTGCCTGCTATTTTCCCGATGCCGAAAGCGGAAATTTTAAATTAACACTTTTATCAGCCGAAAGCGGCGAGGTTTTGCGGCAAATCGAAACGCCGACGCACGAAGGTCTGGCATTATTTGATTGGAAAAATGACGGGCAAAATCTACTTTTAGCCGCGCAGAAAAACGGCACGACGACGCTCTGGCTTCAGCCGCTTGACGGAAAACCGGCGACAAAACTAAAAGATTGGCAGAATGAAAGTTTCTTTCGTCTGAATATTTCCAAGGACGGCGAAAAGTTGTTTTACGAAAAAGGTGTGTCGGCCAACAGCGTTCTGCTTTTGCGCGATGTTTCAGAAGGAAATTAAACGGGATAAAGGAGATTTTAAAACCAATTTTTATCGCTGTCTATCACCTTCATTCAGTTTAATTTTCCCCGCGTTCCATTAATTCGATAAATCTTTTGAAAAGATACTCGGAATCGTGCGGACCGGGCGCCGATTCCGGATGATATTGAACGCTGAAAATCGGCAGAATTTTGTGCTGTAAACCGGCGACGGTTTGGTCGTTGAGATTGACGTGCGTGACTTCGACCGTTTCGGGTAAAGATTCGGCTTCGACGGCAAAACCGTGATTGTGCGAAGCGATTTCGATTTTGCCGGTCGTCAAATCCATAATCGGCTGATTGCCGCCGCGATGTCCGAATTTTAGTTTGTAAGTCGCCCCGCCGAAAACCTGCCCTAAAATCTGATGTCCGAGACAAATTCCGAACATCGGCACTCGTTTTTCGGTTAATTTTTTGATTTCCGCAACGACTGCTTTCATCGAAGCCGGATCGCCCGGACCATTTGAAAGAAAAATTCCGTCGGGTTTCATCTTTAAGACCACGCCGGCCGAAGTTTCTGCCGGGACGACCGTAACGCGGCAGCCGAATTTTGCAAATTCGCGCAGGGAATTGGTTTTAACGCCGAAATCATATGCGACGACGTGAAATTTTTCCGGCGCGGCGGCGGGATAATCAAAACTTTCATCAATCGTAACGGAACTTGCAAGTTCGCGGTTTGCCATTTCGGGCGATGCCAAAACTTTCTCCAAAAGACTTTTTTCGTCCAAATCAATCGTCGAAATCGCTGAGCGCATCGCACCTTTGTCGCGGATGTGGCGCACCAGTGCGCGGGTGTCAATATGTTCGATGCCGACTATTTTATGACGTTTTAAATATGAATCGAGCGTTTCCGTCGAACGCCAGTTTGAAGCAATGCGGCTGGCTTCGCGGACAACAAAACCTTCAACCCACGGACGGCGCGATTCGCTGTCTTCCTCGTTCACGCCGTAATTTCCGATGAGCGGATAGGTCATACAGACGATTTGTCCGGCGTAACTCGGGTCGGTCAAAATCTCTTGATAGCCCGACATCGAAGTATTAAAAACAATCTCGCCGAATGTTTCGCCTTCCGCGCCAAAAGACGCACCGCGAAATGTGCGTCCGTCTTCAAAAACTAAAATCGCTTTTTTTACTAAATTCATTTGCTGGTATCTTCGTCGTCATCGCTTTTAGCCCGAATATCGCCGATCTTTTTCTGGTCTTGGATATTATATTCGCCATGCTGCAGAAATCCGATATTGCCGGGCTGCCAATAGCGGAAAAAGGCTTTGCCGTAGATGTATTTTTCAGGAACCAAGCCCCAGTAACGCGAATCGGAAGAATTATCGCGGTTATCGCCCATCACGAAATAATGATGCGCGTCAACTTTTTTAGACTGAAAACTTGGCAGAGATTGGTTATGCTCCGTGTCGAGATACGGCTCATTCAATTCCTGTCCGTCAATAAAAACCCGGCCGCTCCGCATTTCGACTATTTCGCCCGGTAAACCGATCACGCGCTTGACGTAACTTTTATCAGGATCGTTCGGAAACCAAAAAACAACAACATCGCCGCGTTCGATATGTCCCCAACTGACGCTTTGAAATTTGTAATAAATGAGTTTATTGACGAGCAGCCGTTCACCGTCGTGAAGCTGCGGAACCATCGAAGTTCCTTCAACGACGACAGGCTGCGCGACAAAAACGCCGAACATTATAAAAACGATAATGATTAAAAAAACGTCGCGCAAGAGTTTGAGGCTTTCCGACCAAAGTCCTTGACGCGATTCGCGTTTTAAATGCTGAACTTCGATGTCGAGGTCGTCACCGACAGAAACAAATCCGAAGTCATATTGGTTTTTTCTCTGAAAATCGAACATAATTTAACTGCTTTAATGCAATGTTTGAGGCTTTAATTTGAAGAACTTTTCTTCGCCGCCATTAAAAATTATCGGCTTTTTATTTTGTTTGTCAAAACAAAAAGGAAAGTGAAAAAATGAAACAGTGAAAAGGTAAAAACCCCGGACTGATTTTGGCGGGTTGCATTTTCACTTTTAACCTTTTTCAGTTTGAAATTTATGAACGAGAATATTCGCCAATTGTTTCCCGCGGCGCAAAAATATACATACTTAAACAGCGCGGCCGTTTCGCCGTTGCCGGCGGTTTCCGTCGAAGCCGTCTGGTCGCAATTAAAAGATGTTTCGGAAAACGGCACGATCAATTATCTCGAATGGATCGCGACGAAAGACCGCGCCCGCACGCTGATTGCCGAAATGCTCAATGTTAAAGCGGAACAAATTGCGTTTTTGCGAAACACTTCTGACGGTTTTGCCTCGGTCGCCAATGGTTTGAGTTGGCAAAAAGGCGACAATATCGTTAGTTTTGAACGCGAATTTCCTGCGAATTTTTACGCTTGGCGAATGATTCGGGATAAACACGGCACGCAGCTCCGGCTTTGTCCCGAACGCGACGGGCGCATAGATTTGGACGAATTTATCGCGTTGATTGATTCCGATACAAAACTCGTTTCAATCAGTGCAGTGCAGTTTGCTTCGGGTTTTCGCGCTGATTTGGAGCGTATCGGCAAAGCTGCGCGAAAACACGATGCGCTTTTTGCCGTTGATATTATTCAAGGCTTCGGCGCAATGGGGTTCGATTTGCCCGCGCAATATGTTGACATCGCTTCGGGCGCCAGCCACAAATGGCTTTTTTCACCCGAAGGCTGCGGAATGTTGTATCTTTCGGACCGGGCACGTGAACGCGTTGAGCCGACGCTGGTTGGCTGGATCAGCGTCGAAACGCCATGGGATTTTGCGGATACCGAGCAACCTTTTAAATCAACCGCCTTGGCTTGGGAATCAGGCACGGGCGGTTCGTCGCTTTTTTACGGTTTAGAGCAGAGTTTGAAACTTCTGCACGAAACAGGTTTGAAAAATATCGAAAGCTATCTCGAAGAATTGACCGATTATCTGTGCGAATTGATCACCGCGAAAAATTATGAAATCGTCAGTTCTCGCGCAAATGGCGAAAAATCGCAAATCGTCTGTATCAAACATCAAAACGGTTTGACTTCAAACGACATTTTTAAACAACTGGAAGACGAAAAAATCATTGTTTCGCCGCGCGGCGACCGTTTGAGA
>JBDTZT010000703.1:0-2854 GCA_040005005.1 Actinomycetota bacterium | reverse complement strand
AATTTATCGAAAAGCAGCGGCGGTTCGATGTAATTAAATGACCGAAAAGCCGTCCGATTAACAGCCGGACGGCTTCGTTGAGGTCAGCAAACGGAAATGAATTACATTCGGCGCGGCGCGGCGATACACTCGGCAGCGTTGAAACAATTGCGATGATGACATAAAAGACGCACAGAAACGGATGAATAACGGCGAATTCCGTTACCGTTATGTGATTGATATTGCCAATACGATGCCGACCGGGGCGTAAGTCAGCCGTAGATAAAAACAATTCCCGATTGAAAACGAATAAATAGCGTATGAAACAAATTGTTTATTGTTTAATTATCTGCTTTTGTTTGCTGATCACGGCTTGCGGTCAATCGCCCAAAGGCTTGGGCAGCGGTGAAACTGTTTTGACAGAGAAAGGCGACGCGAAATTTCGCGTCGAAACAGTGGCGACAGGTTTGGAAGTTCCGTGGGGCTTTGCTTTTCTGCCCGACGGTAATTTGCTTTTTACCGAGCGTTCGGGCCGGGTCCGCCTGATTGAAAACGGCAAATTAAAAGCCGAGCCTGTTTTCAAGGTCGCCGATGTCGAGCCTTCTGGCGAAAGCGGTTTGATGGATATTTCGCTCCATCCGAAATTTGCCGAAAACAAATTCGTCTATCTTTCCTACGCCTACAACAACGACGGCAAACGCGTGCGCGTGGTGCGTTACAAATTCAACGGCAAAACTTTCACCGAGCCGAAAACCATAATCGAAAATCTGCCCGCTGCGCAGTTTCACGCCGGCACGCGGGCGCGTTTCGGTCCCGACGGCAAACTTTATGTCACGACGGGCGACGCCACGCAGCGCGAGCTCGCCCAGCAAATGACTTCGCTGGCGGGAAAAACTCTGCGGCTGAACGATGACGGCAGCGTTCCAACTGACAATCCGTTTGCCGCGCAAAAAGATGCGCGTCCCGAAATCTGGACACTCGGACACCGCAACGCACAAGGTTTGGCGTGGTCGGCGGAAGGTTTGATGTTTCAGACCGAACACGGACCTTCGGGTTTTGACGGCGACGGCGGCGGCGATGAAGTGAACATTGTCGAAGCGGGAAAAAACTACGGTTGGGCGCTCATTTCGCATCGTGAAACAAAGGAAGGTTTGATTTCGCCGCTGCTTGAATACACTCCCGCTTGTGCGCCGGCGAGCGCGATGTTTTCGAGCGGCGCGGCTTTTCCCGCTTTCAAAGGTAATTTGTTTTTCGGTTGTCTGCGCGGCGAGCGAATTATCCGCGTCGTTTTAAACGGCAGAAACGTCGTCAGTCAGGAAAATCTTTTAGAAGGAAAATTCGGCCGAATCCGCGAAATGGCGCAAGGTCCCGACGGTTTTATTTATTTTTCGACCTCAAACCGCGACGGGCGTGGAAACGCGGCGACCGATGACGATAAAATTTTACGAATCATGCCGGTTAAATAATTTATAAGGAGAAAATTTATGAGTCTTAACAAAATAAAATTACAGCCCGACGAACCCGAAAATCCGTTTACCGAACCAACTGCGCCGGAAATTCCCGTTCCGCCGGATCAGCCGCTTGATCCGTATCCGGTCAGCGATCCGATTGGCGAACCGAATCCCGAACCGTTTCCCGCGCCGCCCGAACCGATTCCCGAATATCCGCCGGACGTGGTGTTTTAATCACCGGACGGTCGCGCCTGTCAAAAGCGTTCTTTCAAGCGAAAAACAGGAACTCGCGGCAAAAATTGATATTTAGACAATGAAAGACGTTCCCGAAGAGAAATAATTTCAAGGTAAAAGGTAAAAGGCAAAAGATAATCCTTACTTTTTACTTTTGCCTTTTCACTTTTATCTTTTCAACTTGTTAATAAACTGCTTTCTGAATTTCGCCACTTTCGGCGCAACGATTGCCGTGCAATAGGGCTGCGCCGGATTGTTGGCGAAATATTCCTGATGGTAATCTTCCGCCGGATAAAATTTATCGAATTTCGTCACTTCGGTAACAATCGGTCGGTCGTAAATCCCGGCTTCCGTGACTTCTTTGATGATTTCTTCGGCCGTCTTTTTCTGCTCGTCCGAATGATAAAAAATCGCCGAGCGATACGAACTGCCGACGTCGTTTCCCTGCCGGTTGAGCGTCGTCGGGTCGTGAACCGCGAAAAAGACGCGTAGAATATCGTCAAACGAAATCTCTTCCGGGTCAAATTCGATTTGCGTCACTTCGGCGTGTCCGGTTGTTTCCGAGCAAACTTCCCGATACGTCGGATTTTCCGTGTGTCCGCCCGAATAGCCCGAAACGACATCCGTAACACCTTTCAAATCGTCGAAAACTGCCTCGACGCACCAAAAACATCCTGCTCCTAATGTTGCTGTTTCCATATCAAGAATTATCTCACAAAGGCTCGAAAATATTCCAATCGATCAAATTTCCAAATCGCCGAAAGAGGCAACCGCATCGTGATTGATCGGCGAACGAACGACTCCGTTTCCCTCACGGATCGAAAGAACGGTTTGAAAACCTGCTTCTGCCGCTGCGTCGAGTTCGGCTGAAACGTCCGCCACAAAAAGAATTTCATTCGCGTTCAAACCTAATTCTTCGGCGATTTTTCGGTAACTTTCCGGTTCTTTTTTGCCGCCGATGTTGGTGTCGAAATATTTTGCAATAAAGTCGCCGAGATCGCCGAAATTTGAATATTTGAAAATAAGTTTCTGCGCCAAAACGCTCCCCGACGAATAAATCGCGATCGTTTTCGCTTGCATTTTCCAACGCTCGAAGGCGCGCAAAACATCCGGGAACAGCACACTTTCAAGTTCGCCCGATTCATAGCCTTTTTGCCAGATTTTGCCCTGCAAAGATTTGAGCGGCGTTG
>JBDTZT010000702.1:0-2865 GCA_040005005.1 Actinomycetota bacterium | reverse complement strand
ATGAAAATTCACCAGACAATTTTTAACGGCAAACTAAATTTTATTTTAGTTGGCTTAATCACGCTTTTAACTTTCGCGTCGGCATCTGTGCCGAAAGTCCGCGCCGCCAAATGCAGAAAGTCTAATTTGAAATATCTCGCCGTTTTGCTAATCGCGTTCGTCTGGCTCACTGCCGGAGTTAATCTGCTGCCGAACGGCGCGGTTTCCGGTCGAAATGAATTTTTGAGGGGTGAACTGCTTGATCCGACTTTCGGCGTGAACGGACTCGTGACGACCGACATCAGCGGCTCGGACGACGAAGCGCATTCGGTCGTTTTGCAGCCGGACGGTAAAATAATCGTCGCCGGACGCGGCGGACGCTGGGCAATCGCGCGCTACAACCCGGACGGCTCGCTCGATACGACTTTTGACGCGGACGGCAAAGTAACTCTGCCGCTCGGCGGCACGATCAGTGCGACCGGCGTTTTTTTGCAAACGGACGGCAAAATCGTCGTCACTGGAACAGACACTACAGGCGCAAGCAACGGCAGATACACGGTCGCGCGGCTCAACGCGACCGGCGCACTTGACACGACTTTCGGCACGGGCGGCATCGCCACAACTTCTTTCGGAACAAATTACACGCACGCCGGCAACGCCGGATTATTACAGCCGGACGGCAAAATTATCGTCGCCGGTCATTTAATTGATTTTGCCAACACTTCCAATATTGAAGATTGGGCGGCGGCGCGGTTTAATGCTGACGGAACGCTCGACACGACTTTCGGGACAGGCGGCAGAGTCGTTATCAACCTCAATTATAGCGACGAAGCCTTCGGCGCGGCACTGCAAACAGACGGCAAAATTCTCATCGCCGGACTCGCCGCGCCGAACGGTTCGAGCGGCAATTTAGCGATTGTCCGGCTTGATGCGAACGGCGTTTTAGATTCGACTTTTAATGGCAATGGTAAAGTGCTTTCGCCGTTCGCGGCAAGTTTTGCGCGAAGTATTGCTGTTCAGCCGGACGGCAAAATTATCGCCGGAGGTTCGGTTTTTAGCGGCTCACGCGATGATTTTACGGCGGAAAGATACAACGCGAACGGCTCGCTCGACATGACTTTCGGAAACGGTGGCAGAGTCGTGACGGTGGTTAGCAGCGGCGCGAACCGGGCAAATAATGTCGTTCTGCAAACGGACGGCAAATTTATTTTGTCCGGTTACGCCGCGACTACGACTCAGCAATTCGCGCTGGCGCGTTACAACGCGGACGGAACTCTCGACACGACATTTAGCGGCGACGGCATTCAAATGACGGGAATTCGTTTTAGCAGCGCGATTTTTCAAACCGTCGTGCAGCCTGACGCGAAAATTTTAAGCGTCGGCATCACGACACCCGCGCCGGGCAGCGGCAATACGAATGATTTCGCGCTCATTCGCTACGACGCGGACGGCACGGGTCCGACTCCCACTCCAACGCCGACTCCGACCGCCACCCCGACTCCAACGCCGACACCGGGCGGCACGATTGACACGACTTTCGGCGGCACCGGCAAAGTAACGATTGATTTCGGCGGCACGGCGGGTTACGCCGCCGCCAACGATACGGTCGCGCAGCGTGACGGAAAATTGATCGTCGCCGGTTACAATCGATCGACGGCGGCGGCAACCGGCGATTTTGCGATTGCCCGTCTGAATCTCGACGGAAGCCTCGATACGACTTTTGACGGCGACGGCAAATTGACCACGGATTTCAGCGGCAATGCCGACGACGCGATCAACGCCGTCGCTCTGCAAACGGACGGAAAAATTATCGCCGCCGGTTTTACGACCGTCAGTAGCAGCCAGAAAACAGCACTCATTCGCTATAATACGGACGGCTCGGTTGATACGACTTTCGCCTCGAGCGGACGTTATCTTTTATCGAGTTACGGCGGTGTCAATACCGTCACGGTTCAGCCGGACGGCAAGATTTTGGTCGGCGCGGCTTCCAACGGCACGACCGGAGCGCGGACATTTCCGGCATTTCGTCTGAATCAAAATGGGACGCTCGACACGACTTTCGGCACGAGCGGATTTTTTACTTTCGATTTAATCGCGATACCGACGAGCTTTGCGTTGCAGTCGGACAGTAAAATCGTCGTTGGTGCATCCACCTTCGATTCGGCGAGCGCGAGCTACCGTCTGGTCGTCGCCCGCTTTAACGCCGACGGCAGCCCGGATGTTTCATTTAACACGAACGGCAGAGTTTTAACTACGATGAAGGTTGAATCGAAAGCCGTCGTTGCCATTCAAACCAACGGTAAAATCTGGGCGGGCGGCTATGTTCCGACAAATTTCAATCAGCATTTCGAGGCGCAACGGTTTAATGTTAACGGCACGACTGATAATTCAGTCGGACTAATAATTTCCACCACAATCGGCGGTTCGGCCGTTCCGTTTTACGATTTCGCGCTCCAATCGCCGAATTCCGATTTCGGCAACAAGCTGACTGTCGTCGGCGGAATAGCGGATTTCAATTTGTTTCGCACGACCGATGGCAATGCGGGCGAACTCGACGCGACCTTCGGCACGGGCGGCAGAGTTGCGACCAATTTCGGCAGCGATTTTGAATACGCCGATGCCGTCACGATTCAGCCCGACGGCAGAATCGCCGCCGCTGGTTTGACAACCCGTGCGACCGGAAGCGGAACCGTTTTCGCGGTCGCGCGTTACTATTCTGGCTTGGCATTCCCGATTTCAAGAGCCGCCTCGGATTTCGACGGTGACGGACGCGCTGATGCTTCTGTCTTTAGAAACGGAACTTGGTTTATTAATCCTTCGAGTGCGCCGAGTAGTTTTGATGCCCTGCAGTTCGGACTTTCAACCGACAAACTCGCGCCTGCCGAT
>JBDTZT010000701.1:0-2867 GCA_040005005.1 Actinomycetota bacterium | reverse complement strand
AGTGTAATGTCGCCTTCGACGGTGCAGAGTGCGAAAACCGCGTAGATGCCGTATTGTTCGATGAGTTGCGAAAGGTGTTCCATAACAAAAACAGAAACCCGAATCCAGGGGACTATCAAAGAGTAACTTTCCAAAAGCCTTTCCGTCAAACGATTTAAGTTTTCGGGAACTGAAATTATTATTCGGGTCTTAGTTTGACACTTTATTGGCAACTGTCTAAAATCGCGTTAGTTTCTTGCCTGCGTAATATAAATAAGGAAGTTTTAATTAATGAGCGAAGCGGTTATCCAAACGGAAAAATCAGTCGGCGTGGAAGTTACGACTTCCGCCTTTAAAGCCGTTTGTCTGGACGGAGGCGGAAATCAGGTTGATGCTTACAAAGCAACGATGGTGCGCGGTGATGATACCGCGCCGCAACTCGTCGCGTTTATCAAGGATCTGCTCGTTAAATTTGGCGATTTTGACCGCCTCGGGATCACGATTCCCGGGCTTATCAACCGCGATACACGCCGCGTCGCCTTTTCGGCAGCTTTCCCCGAACATCAGGAAATAGACCTTCTCGCGGAACTCGAAAAAGTTACCAAATTAAAAATTCTGATTGAAAACGACGCCAATGCCGCTGCTTTCGGCGAATATATGCTCGGTGCCGGACGCGGCAGCCGCAGTATGTTTTACGTTACACTCGGCGCCGGCGTCGGCGGCGCATTTATTTTCGACGGTAAAATCTGGCACGGCACTAACGGTTTTGCCGGCGAATTCGGTTATCTCGCGATTGATGAAGACGGTACGCGGCTTGAAGAAGTCGCGTCGGCGACAAATATTATTCGCCGGACGCGCAGCCGGTTTCATCAGGACAGCACTTCATCGCTCGGAAAACTGCCCGAAGCGGAAATTACGGTCGCCGATGTTGTCCGCGAAGCGCGCGAGGGTGACGATTTTGCGCAATTGATGCTCGAAAGAACCGGAAGTTACGTCGGGACGGCGATTGCCGGCGTCATCAATCTGCTCAATATCGAAAAAATCGTCGTCGGCGGCGAGGTTATGCAAGCCGAACATACGGTTTTGGACGCGATTACCGAAAGTGCGCGAAAATTATCTTTCAAACCATCGTTTGAGGCAACGCAGATCCTGGTCGGCGAACTTGGCGGAAATGCCGCGGCCATCGGTGTCGCGCTTTTATCTTCAAAATAGTAATTTTGTAACTGATGAGGTCTTCGGATTTTGGTTTTGGGTTTTGGGTTTTGGGTTTTATGCAAATAAAACCCGCTCGAATCAAGAATTTGAATAATTAGTGTTTAAGCGAGAAATTTATCGCCACCCGGTTAATTCTTTCAAAAACCAAAAACCAAAGACCTAAACAATTAAGTAATTTTTAAGAAAACAGCAAAATTAATTATCCTTATCAGCTAAACTTATTTAGTGAAAACTTGCACAAGGTTACTAAAAAACCTTAACTTGAATAATCTGAATCAGATATTTGCGGAATTTTTGAGATTTTGCAAAAATCTAGATAAGCAGTTGGTAGCGGTTCTTAAATAGAAGTAAAAACAGGTTCGGTTGATAAATCTCAGATTTGCAAATCTGGGATTGTGCCGAACTACAACTTTTAGAATTTCGGACAAAACAAGATGGCACAGATATTTCATCGCGGAGCAAATAATGTTGCGAAGGCAAGCATTGCCGTAGCAATAGTTTTGGCAGGTGTCGTAGGTTATGCCTACACGCAGATTGCGCGTTCTTCTTATTTAACAAATCGTTATTTGGAACGCCAGCAACCCGTGCAATTTAGTCATAAACACCACGTCGGCGACGACGGCATTGATTGCCGTTATTGTCATACCTCGGTCGAAACAGCGGCTTCGGCCGGAATGCCGCCGACGCAAACCTGTATGAATTGTCACAGTCAAATCTGGGTGGACAGTCCGTATCTCGAACCGGTGCGGGCGAGTTACCGCGACAACAAACCGATTCAATGGCTGAAAGTCCATGATTTGCCTGAATATGCGTATTTCAATCACAGCATTCACGTTGCCAAAGGTGTCGGTTGTGCGTCGTGTCACGGCGATGTCGCGAATATGCCGGCGGTTTATCAGGAAAACACGCTCCAGATGGAATGGTGTATTGCCTGTCATCGCGAACCCGGTCCGAATATTCGTCCAAAAGCCGAAATTTTCAATACATCCTGGAATAAAGATGACATCACTCCTAAACAGGAAGAAGAAGTTAAAGAACAAATTGGAAAACTTCGCAGTAAGGAAATGCTGACGAGTTGTTCGACTTGTCACCGATAAATAGTGAATTCAAGATTCAGGATTCAAAATTGAAATCTTAAATCTTAAATCTTAAATCTTAAATTTTGAATTGAGGAACAAAAATGCCGAGCAAAGACAGTAAAACAAACTTTGCATTCCTGCGAGATAAAATTCTCGAAAAGAATGGTAAAGATTATTGGCGTAGCGTTGAGGAATTTGCCGATGCGCCGGAGTTTGAGGAGTTTGTTAAACACGAATATCCCGCCCAAGCCGAAGAATGGGACAATTCACTGAGCCGCCGTAATTTTATCAAAGTGATGGGCGCCTCACTCGCTTTGGCGGGACTTTCGGGATGTGTCATTCAGCCGAACGAAAGAATCGTGCCGTATGTCAGCCAGCCCGAATTCCTTATTCCGGGTAAGCCTCTGTTTTTTGCGACGGCGATGACGCTCGGCGGAATTGCCACCGGACTTCTGGCCAAATCAACCGAAGGTCGTCCGACGAAAATCGAGGGCAATCCGGACCATCCGGGAAGTTTGGGCGCGACAGACGTTTTGGCGCAAGCCTCGCTCCTGAATATGTATGACCCCGACCGTTCAAAAGAAGTTACCAATC
>JBDTZT010000700.1:0-2874 GCA_040005005.1 Actinomycetota bacterium | reverse complement strand
CGTTTTGGCAATAAGCACCGGTTTCGCCTTCATTTGCGAGGGCTTCTTTGAAATCAAAAATAATTAACGTATTGCGCGTAAATTTCAAAAGAAAATAGCGTAAAGCTCCGACCGCCAGCTGATGCGAAATTAATTTTTGCTGCTCGTCAGTTAAAGGTGTTTCGTCTGGTTTCTTCGCCAAACGCTCTTTTTCCCGCTCGCTGACTTCTTTGAGCGCGTTTTCTTCCAAACGATTGATCAAATCGTCGGCTTTCACGCCCCAGCCTTTGCGTCCGCTCATTTCGACAAACGGACGTTCTTTATCTTCTTCGGTTAACCTCAATCCAAGTTCTTCGGCGGCGAGGGCGGAGAGCGCGACCATTTCATAGCTCAGATGAACGCTCGCCGCTTCGCCTTTTTCGGGGAAAATCGCCGCGACGCCTTTGCGGACGACTTCCTGCGGGTAAGACTGGCGCGAATCAATCACGTTATAAACAGTTTCGCCGTGACCGAATTCGGGTTGCGTTTCGTATTGCGATTCTTCGGCGGTCGTGATCCAGACTTCTTTGCCGTCGCTGTAAGTGTGGAAAAGATTGTAGTTAAAATCCAACCCGAGCAAGCCGAGTTTCCACATTTGATAAGCGATGTCCTTACCTGTATAGGTTACGGTTCCATTTGAGCGGACAAGAATTTTATTGGCTTCGTGATCATCATTGGTGGTGTGCGATTCAAACGGCATCACCCAACAGCCGGCGTGTTTGCCAGTCGTTTCAAGGTGGATCACACCGCGCTGTATCATCAATTCAAAAGCTTTTTGCCAGAAATGAAGATACAGAATTTCCGATTCGCAGGGAAGCAGATCATAGCGAATCGAAAGCCGCTCCATTGTTTGCAAAATGCACTGAACATTTCGCAAAGCGACGTAGGAACCGATCGCCGCGGTCGGATTATTGCCTTCTTCGATCATTGCTAAAACACCGGCGCGGGTGGCTTTCAGTTCCTCATTTTCGGCATATTCCTGACCGACTTTCGTATATAAATCCCAGCAAAAATAATCGAAAGATTTATTTTCGGCTTGCAGTCTAGCATCAAGCCTCATAATGTCGCCCAAATCCATTTTTTCGAGATGAATAAATCCGACGACGACATCGGCAACCTGAACGCCCGTGTTGTCAATATAATTTTGAATCTCGACGCGTTTGCCGTTGGCGCGTAAAATTCTGACAAAGGTATCGCCGAGAACTGAATTTCTAACATGCCCGATATGGGCGGCTTTGTTCGGATTAACCGAAGTATGTTCGACGCAGACTTTCGGCGCATTTTTATCTGCGATTTTTAGAAAGTTATTACCTGAGTTTTCTTCGAGAAATTTCGTGCGATTGAAAAAAACATTTAAATAGCCGGCGCCCGCAACTTCAACTTTGCCGACAAAATCGAAACTTTCAAGCGCAGATTTAAGAGTTTCGGCAATATTTCGCGGATTTTGCTTTTCGCCGGTGGCTTGCTTGATTTGTTTGGCGAGTTCAAAAGCGATTGGAAAAGCAAGGTCGCCAAGTTCAGTTTTCGGCGGAACCTCGGCCACAACTTGTTCTAATTCAACGTTAAAAACTTCTTTGGCAGTTTGCAGAACCTTTTCGCGCAGGGCATTTTGTAATTCGGAAAAACTCACTTCGATATTGTCCTCAAAAAATTCGTTTAAGAAAAAGAGTTAGTATAACGCAAACGGCGCGAAAGAATGAAATGCGGACTTTGACCTTTGAAACTTTGGACTTTAGACTTTTAATTTTATGAAAACTTTATATTTCGATTGTTTTGCGGGCGCCAGCGGAAATATGATTCTCGGTGCGCTGGTCGCGCTCGGTGTTGAGCGGCGCGAACTTGCCCGCCAAATCAGACTTCTTGACGTTGCGGATTTTGAAATTGAATTTAAAACGGTTGATAAATCAGGAATTTCCGCGATTCATGCAGAGGTAAAAGTTCCGCCCGACCGTGCGCACCGGCATCTTCATACAATCGAAAAAATTATCAACGAATCGCGTCTGACTGATTCGGTAAAAAAACTTTCAATCGAGATTTTTACAAATCTGGCAAAAGCCGAAGCGAAAATTCACGGGATTGATTTTCAGAAAGTTCACTTTCACGAGGTCGGCGCGATGGACGCGATCATTGATGTCGTCGGCGCGTGTATCGGTTTTGAGATTTTGGAGATTGAAAAGTTTGTTTGCTCGCGCATTCACGTCGGGAGCGGTTTTGCCAAAATGGCGCACGGAAAGTTTCCGGTTCCGCCGCCGGCAGTTGCCGAGCTTTTGCAAAACGCGCCGATTTATTCGACCGAAATCGAAGGCGAATTGATAACTCCGACGGGCGCGGCGATAATTTCGACGGTTTGCACAGAATTTGGAAATTTACCGGAAATGATGGTCGAGAAAACAGCTTACGGCGCGGGAACTCGAGATTATGAAGGTTTTCCGAATGTTTTGCGTCTGATGATCGGCGAAACTAAAAGTTCCAAGCTCCAAGCTCCAAGTTCCAAGCTTTTACAATTGGAAACAAATTTGGACGACGTTTCGCCAGAAATTTTGGGTTTTGTAATGGAAAGAGCGTTTGAAACCGGCGCGTTGGATTGTTGGTTTACGCCGATTCAGATGAAGAAAAACCGTCCGGCAACGCTTGTTTCGATTCTTTGCAGAGAATCTGACAAAGCTAAATTTATCGCACTGCTGGTGCGCGAAACGACGACCATCGGCGTGCGCGTGCGCGAAATCGAACGAACGTGTCTGGTGCGCGAGCTTTCCAGCATTAATACAAAATTCGGCGAAGTTCCGGTGAAAATTGCCCGGTTCGGCGAAGAAATTGTTAATATCAAACCCGAATTTGAAATCTTGAAGGAAATTG
>JBDTZT010000699.1:0-2877 GCA_040005005.1 Actinomycetota bacterium | reverse complement strand
AATCGTCGTGTTGGCTTCGCTCGAAGCCGCCGGACTCGAAACGCCTTTGACGGTGAAAGGCGCGGCTTTTCGGCAAAAACTACGGACTGATTTGGCAACTCTAAGTCCTGATTTACAGCAAAAAATGAAGTTTTTTGTTGACCAATACAGAAAACGTCACACCAAAGCAACCGATGCCGAACTCATCGCGCCTTTTATTTCGATGGCTTACACGCTCTCGCCGGTGCCTGATTTAGCCGAACCGACCCGCGCCACCGATTTGCCCGGCGATCTTTTGGAAGTTCTCGATTTTTCGCCGCTGATCCGTCAATTTTACCGGAGCCCGATAAAAGTTCCTGACGAAAAATTGAATATGGAAACAAGAACAACGACAGTCGGTGCGCGAATCGAAGAATATTATAAAGAATATCAGGCGATGGGTGACGCGCTGCGACCTTCGACCGCGCGAATGGTGCGCGATTTGCTCGATTATCTTCACACCCGACCGCAGCTGACTTATTTTGAGCAAGTTAAAACCGAAGTTCAAAAAGGAAAAAGCAAAACCGCGAAACTGCAAAAAATTGAAAACCCCGAACGAACGCGACGATTTTACATCGTACCTGATTTGCTGGCGCAGAGCGATACAATTAATTTCCGCAATATCAGCGACGATTATTATGCGATCGTTCCGCCCGATACGGATTTGAGCGAATCGGAAGTCCGCCGCGCCTATCTGCAATTCGTTCTTGACCCGGTTATTGTGAAAAATGCAAAAGACATTGTAACTTTCAAAGACGGCATCAGGGCTTTGCTTGACGAACAGCGCAAAGCGAATCCCGACATTTCGCCTGATATTTTTCTTGCTGTTTCACGCTCGCTCGTGGCGGCGACCGATGCCCGGCAAGTCTTTTATCAAAGATTTCAGGAAGCAACCGCTGAAGCGCGGCGCAATGCCGGACGCAAGCCGATCAGCGAAAAGAAAGACGCGCAAGGCCGAAAAGTCGTTCAATTGACCGACGAACTTTATCTGATTGACGGAAGATTTGCGATGCCGTCAGCAGAAGACGAATTGCTTTTGAAACTTTCCGAATCCTACGAAAAAGGCGCGGTTCTATCATTTTATTTCGCGCAACAGTTGAAAGGCTTGGAAGATTCGCAATTTGACATCGCCAGTTCTCTGCACGATATGATTTTGTCGCTCGATACCGCGAAGGAAGCCAATCGCCTGGCGGAAAACGCCGATGCGCGGAAACGTGCGCTTGCCATACGTGAAGAACAACGAAAAAACGCGCTTGTGATCGTCGAAAATCCTTTGACGAAAAAGTTGACCGAAGTCGAACCGCTGATTCAGACGCAAAAATACTCGGAAGCTGAAACAGAACTCAAAAAACTTTTGGAAACGAATCCGTCCGAACCCCGTATTTTCTACGCGCTCGGTCGCGTCAAAAGTCTTTCCGCCGCTTCGATCACCGATTCCGATAGCCGCAAATCGTTGCTTCTCGAAGCTAAAAATTTTTACGAAAATGGGCTTCGCTCAGCGACGGAAAAAACCGACACGGCTTTGATTTCGCTGATTTATGTCGCGCTTGCCAGACTTTACGAATATTACGATCAAAACCAATACGCCATCAAAATCTACGAAAAAGTTATTTCGATGGGCGATATGAAAGGCGGCGGTTATCAGGAAGCAATCGTCGCCCGTGAAAGATTATTGAAACAGCCGTAGTTTTGAGTTTCACCAGAAGGTGGAACTCAAAACTTTATAAAAAATGCGAAAAGTTATTTTCTTCACAATTTTGATTTGTCTTTCGGCGGCGGGCGTTTTCGCGCAGAAAACTCAAACGACTGTCCGCACCATTCCCAAAAGCGTTCCCGTCCAGCAGAAAATTTTGACAGAAATCGCTGACGCGGATTGGAATATTTTAGCCAAATCATTGAGCAGCGAAGATTGGAACAAATCTGCTGCTTTAGCCGCCCAGTATTTGGACAATCTCAAAACCGATAATGATAAAAAACAGCTTGCCCAACTTCGCTACATTTACATTTACGCATTGACCGGTAAAATTCTCGATTACAACGCGCAGGCAAACGCGCTAGAAGCGGAAAAAACCTGGAACGAATTAGACCGCGTGATGGCAACATTTATCGGCAAGGAATTTGTGATGCCGCCGCGTCGTTTTGTTGAAAACTGCGATAAATTACTGAATGTCATCTGCCGTGTAAAAGACACGACGAAGGCTTTTCGCACGACCGCCACTAATAAAGAAGGCAACGCCATTCACTCGTTCGATTACGTCGTCTTCGACGAAGCAGTGGACATCAAGGAATTTGACGAAAAACCGACCTTTCTCGGCGGCACTCTGCAAAAAGCCGATTACAACGAAGATAAATCAAAACCGTGGATTTTGCGTCTTTTCTTTAATAAAGGCTTTGTCAGCGTAGTTGTCAATTAAAAAAGCGGAGCAACGCTTTTGTGCTGTCGCATTTCTCAAATATTATGCAACCAATATTGGAGGGACAAGCCGCTGTCCTTACCAAATATGACCGGGCATTTAAATTTCGCAGGTCAATCATTGAATCACTTTAGCAATTGAATTGTCGAGTTCAATAATTTACTTTTTACTTTTACTTCTGCGCCGATGTTTCGGAAAGGTAATTGAAGCGGTAGCAAGCACTCCGAAGAGAAGAAAGAAAAAAGCGTTTGAAGATGTGCGGAGCGGAAAATCGAAAAAGCTGTGAAGCAGAATCCCGAAACAGCCGGCCAGTGCGCCAATTGCCACACTTTGCCGGAAATTATTTTGCTCCGCGCCGATTATCCGGAAACCTTTTTTGAAAAGCAGAAAAACAAACGACGCGACACAGAGAAAACCCAAAATTCCCGCGTCCGCCAATATTTGC
>JBDTZT010000698.1:0-2877 GCA_040005005.1 Actinomycetota bacterium | reverse complement strand
CGTCCGCGAGTTTGCGTTCCCGGGCAATGTCGCAATCGGCGATTTTCACGGCAATCTCTTTAAGCTGTTTATCTTCAAGTTTAAGAGGTTTGGATTTCGGGATATCGTTATTAAGCAAAGCGGGATTTGATGACTGCATTAAAAGAAAAGCCGAAACCCGCAATTCATTCTCGCTTTGTTTGAAATCAGCTGCCAGAAGTTTTTCGATAACTTCATCAAGCAATTCCTTACCGAGCTTTTCATCTTTTTGATTGACCTTTTGAATCAGCGCAAACGCCGCTTGCGAAACGCCTTTCTTCAAACTTTCACGAATCAGTTTGACGGCTTTTTCCGGATTTTGTTCGGCGGCTTTGACGGCAAAACCTTGTTCGAGTTCAAGTTCGCGCTGAACTTTGAATTTGTTTTTCTGGTCATTGAGCGATTGAATCTGTGTTTTAGGCTGGGTATTCGGAATTTGCGGCTGGCTTTGCGCATTAATTGCGGCTTGAAGTTCGGGTGGGCGCGTTTGAATTAAAAGTTCCGATGCCCAATCCGCATCGTAAGAGGCAATTATCAGTAATACCGAATGACGCGGCGAAAAATCCTGCCACCAAGAATAATCTTCATAATAATCTTTCGTTTTTTCCTTCGGAATTGTATTGCCGACCGATAATTCATTTGCCGCACTGCGAAAAAGCTGGCGGGCGCGTTTTTGGTCTGATTCCCAAAACATATCTCCGGCCAGCGCGTCAATCAACGCCCGGTTTTCCCAAAGTTTCAGCGCATTTGCATCAGCCGCCGCCGAATCAGCCAAATCGCGAGCATTGGCTTCAAGTTCCAGACGCGCCTTGTCTTTGACGGGTGTCGGGGAAGGTTTTGTTTCGGTCGGCTTATCCTGCGCCGAGGCTAAACTAAAAACGAGCAAAATCGAAACAAAAATTGAAACTGAACTTAAAAATCGCATAGTTTTTCTCCTTTGAAAAATCGTTTTTATTAAATTTTTCATGATGACGATAAAAATCGCGGCAAATTGCCGTAACAAATTAAAAAAAACTTCAAATTTGTTTTGTCTGATAAAAATATATCGAACCGTTTTATCGCTATTTTGAATCATAAAATTGTGACAATAAATTTATTATCACAGTTCACAAGATTTTTTCTGAAAACCGTCTTATAATTTTTGTATGTGGAAGCCGACCGATGCCCTGATTCCTTTTTTCGCCGTGATGATTGCGGTCGAAACCTATTTGTCGGTTCGTTACGAAGAAAATTACGACCGCAAGGATATTTGGACAAATATTGCGTTAGGGTTCGGAAGCGCGGGCTTCGGTTTAATTTTCGGTTTGATCCAAGCCTTTTTCTACGGGTTTATTTACGAAAACGTCGCGCTCTTTAAAATGCCGATGGATGTTTGGTGGTCGTGGGCGATTCTTTTATTTGCGGACGATTTTCTGTATTACTGGTTTCATCGAATGAGCCACGAAATTCGTTTTTTCTGGAATTTCCACGTCGTTCATCATTCAAGCAATCAATACAATCTGAGTGTTGCCGTACGCCAAAGCTGGTTTTCGGGTCTGGCGCATTGGATTTTTTATTTACCCGCCGCTCTTTTCGGTTTTCCGTTTTGGGCATTTGTGATGATGCACGGTTTGAATCTGATTTATCAATTTTGGATTCATACGAAAGTTATCAAAAAAATGCCGGCCTGGTTTGAATATATCTTCAACACGCCGTCGCATCACCGCGTTCATCACGGCGTAAATGATCTTTACTTAGACAAAAATTACGGCGGAATCTTTATCTTTTTTGATAGAATGTTCGGCAGCTTTGCCGAAGAAACTGAAGACGTGCGCTACGGAATTCTGAAGCCGATTGAGGGCTACAATTGGCTTTGGATAAATACCCATAGTTGGCTTGAAACTTGGGAAGCAATAAAAACGAAAAAAACAATTTACGGCAAAATGCGTTGTCTGTTCGGTTCGCCCGCGATGGAATTTGAAGAAAAAATACTGCTGACGACAAATATCAACAAACAAATATAATTATGAAATTAAAATTTTTGCTGGCGATGATGGCAATTTTCACGTTTGCCTCAATCGCTTTTACGCAATCTATCACAATTACCCCGAAAAAAACTGTTTATACCAGAAAAGGCAAAGTTACCTTTAAGGAAAAAAGAACTTTTACGGTAATTTATCCGATTGTCGCTGGAACAATTTCCGCACCTGTCAAGAAAAAACTCGCAAACACAATCAGCTATTGGCGAATCTTTGAAACAACACTGCAAGAAAATCTGAGCGAAAGTGATTGGTTGAGTGAGGCTAGTTACAAAGTTAATTACAACAAAAACGGCATTCTTGATATTTCCTTGTCACAGGAAGGTTCGGCCGCCTATCCTGATTCGCAAACCTTTAATCTCGTTATAAATTTGAAAACCGGCGAACAGGTTAAATTAGCGGATGCATTTAAAACCAATTCGCTGGCGGAATTTGCGCAAATGGTTGATAAAAAATTGAAAGTTGAAACGGCGACGATCATTAAAAGCATTGATAAGGGCGAGTTTGGCAATGACGACAAAGAATCAAATGAATCCTTGAAGGAACAGCTCAAAGGTTTAGAATTTACGGCGGAAAGTTTCAATGAATATGAGGTCAATGATAAGGGCGTGACAATTCTTTATGATGCGGGTTTTCCGCACGTCATTCAAGCCGCCCAGCCGGACGGACGTTATTTTTTTACCTGGGCGGAAATAAAACGATTTGTGAGAGCCGACGGCTTGCTAGGAAAGTTTATTCGTTAATATACTTGAAAAGAGTAAAGAGTGAAAAGTCGGAGAATTTCTTTTTCTCTCTAATCTTCACTAACCACTCAACACAAAAAATATGAGTGAAAGAAAAA